>JAFAVZ010000055.1 GCA_019242175.1 Acidobacteriota bacterium | reverse complement strand
GCGAAACGCGGCCGCCATCGTCGCGGCGGTCCGCCGCGCGCGCCACCGAACGGGGGGCCCAGGCATGAGCGGCCTCGACATCGCCTTCTTCGGCTCCTCGCTGGTCTCGTCCTACTGGAACGGCGCCGCCACCTACTACCGCGGCATCATCCGCTCGCTCGCCGCGCGCGGGCATCGCGTCAGCTTCTACGAGCCGGACGCCTACGGCCGCCAGCAGCGCCGCGACATCGCCGATCCGCCGTGGGCGCGCGTCGTCGTCTATCCGGCGACCGAGGACGCGGCCCGCCGCTGCCTCGACGAGGCGCGCGGCAGCGACGTGGTGATCAAGGCCAGCGGCGTCGGCGTGCACGATCAGCTGCTCGAGGCCGAGGTCGCGGCGATGTCGTCGCCCAGCACCGCATCGGTGTTCTGGGACGTCGACGCGCCGGCCACGCTCGATCGCGTGCAGCATCATGGCGGGCGCGATCCGTTCCACGCGCTCATCCCCCGTTACGATGCGATCCTCACCTACGGCGGCGGTGATCCGGTCGTGCGCGCCTACGAAGCGCTCGGCGCGCGGCGTTGCGTCCCGATCTACAACGCGCTCGACACCTCGACGCACTTTCCCGTCCCCCGCGACCCGCGTTTCGACTGCGACCTCGCGTTCCTCGGCAACCGACTGCCCGATCGCGAGCGCCGCGTCGAAGACTTCCTCTTCCGCGCCGCCGAAGCGCAGCCGGCGCAGCGCTTTCTCCTCGGCGGCAGCGGCTGGAGCGACAAGGCGCGACCGGCGAACCTCGACTACATCGGCCACGTCGGCACGTTCGATCACAACGCGTTCAACTGCTCGCCGCGCGCGGTGCTGAACATCAGCCGCGAGAGCATGGCCCGTTACGGCTTCTCCCCCGCGACGCGCGTCTTCGAAGCAGCCGGCGCCGGCGCGTGCCTGATCACCGACGCGTGGGAAGGCATCGAGCAGTTCCTCGAGCCAGGCGTCGAGGTGCTCGTCGCGCGCGACGGTGCGGAAGTCGCGGCGCAGATGAGCGAGCTCACCGAAGAACGCGCGCGGCAAATCGGCGCCGCTGCGTACCGGCGCATCTGCGCCGAGCACACGTACGGGCAACGAGCGCTCGACGTCGAGAAAGCACTGACCTGAATGCGCATCGTCATCCTCGGTCTGTCCATCACCTCCTCGTGGGGCAACGGCCACGCGACGACGTACCGCGCGCTGGTGCGGGAGCTCGTCGCGCGCGGCCACGACGTGCTGTTCCTGGAGCGCGACGTGCCGTGGTACGCGGAGAATCGCGATCTCGCTTCTCCCCCGTTCGGCACCACGAAGTTGTATCGCTCGCTCGCGAGTCTCAAGCGCCGATTCGGCGCCGCAGTGGGCGAGGCAGACGTCGTGATCGTCGGCTCGTACGTGCCGGAAGGGATCGCCGTCGGCGAATGGGTCACGGCGCGGGCGAAGGGCGTCACCGCCTTCTACGACATCGACACGCCGGTCACGCTGGCCTCCCTCGAACGCGGCGATTGCGCGTATCTCAGCGCGAAGCTCATCCCGCGCTATGACCTCTATCTCTCGTTCACCGGCGGCCCGATCCTCGAGCACATCGAGCGCACGTATGGCTCGCCGATGGCCCGCCCGCTCTACTGCTCCTTCGATCCGGCCATCTACTTCCCCGAGCGCATCGGCCACGCGTTGGACCTCGGGTACCTCGGCACGTACAGCGACGATCGCCAGCCGACGCTCGCGCGTTTGCTCGTCGAGCCGGCGAGGCAGTGGCGGGGCGGACGCTTCGTCGTCGCCGGCGCGCAATATCCGAAGACCTTGCGCTGGCCGCGCAACGTCGCACGCATCGAGCACTTGCCGCCGGCGGAACATCGCGCGTTCTACAGCAGCCAACGCTTCACGCTGAACGTGACGCGCGCGGCGATGATCCGCGCCGGCTACTCCCCCTCGGTCCGTTTGTTCGAAGCGGCCGCGTGCGGCGTGCCGATCATCAGCGATGACTGGGTCGGCCTCGACTCGATCTTCCGCATCGGCAGCGAGATTCTCGTCGCCCGATCGTCGCAGGACGCCCTCGCGTTCCTGCACGACATGGACGAGCGCGAACGGCGCGAGATCGGGCGCAGGGCCCGGCGTCGCGTCCTCGCGGAGCACACCGCCGCGCATCGCGCCGCTGAACTGGAGTCCTACCTCTGCGCCGGCGAGGAGGCCGGCGCAACGTCTTTGGCCTGAACGATGATCGTCTACGGGGATCGGCGCAACGTCTGGAACGTCCCGCAGGAGATCGAGCGGATCCGCGGCATCGTCGATCCCGTGACCTTGCTCATCGAAGTCGGCAAGCTCGCGCAGGGTTTGTGCGATGCGGGCGTCGACAACGCTGCGATTCACGCCATCCTCCTCGCTTCCGCACGCGGCCACATTCCCGTCGGACTCTGGGGCGTCCTCGGTGACCTGCCTTCCGAGATCGAGGTGACCGAGCCGGAAGGATATGCGTTCTACGGCGTCCACCCGGCGTTGTACGTGGCGGCGGCGAAGCAGCTGCCGCGGCGCAAATCGTGGCTCGTCATCGGCATCCGCAGCATCGGCACGAGCCTCGGCGCAGCCGTCGCGAGCGCGTTGCCGAATGCCCGGTTGATGACCGTCCGCCCCGTCGGCCATCCGTTCGACCGCGTCGTCCTCGAAGACATCCCGAAGGCCGATGCGTACGCCGTCGTCGACGAAGGTCCGGGACTCTCCGGCAGCTCGTTCGCGGCCGTCGGCGCGCGCCTCGACTCGCCGGACGTCTGGTACTTTCCCAGCCATCGCGGCGATCCCGGTCCGCAAGCGGGCGAGGATCGGATCCGCTGGTGGCGCACGCGGCGCAAGGCGTACGTCGACTTCGAGTCGTGGTTCGATCCGCACACGCTCGCGCCGGGACGCGTCGAAGACTGGTGCGCCGGCCGTTGGCGCGAACGGCTCTTCGATCCGCCGCCGGCGTACGTGCAGCAGGAGCGGCGCAAGTACTACTTCCCCGATGCGAACCTCGTCGCCCGTTTCGCCGGCCTCGGCATGCGCGGCGCGGAGGCGCTCGCGAAAACGAAGCTGCTCTCCGAGCACGGCTTCACGCCCGCGCCGCGCGCGTTGCGCAACGGCTTCCTCTTGACCGAGGCGGTAGTGGATCGGCCGAAGAGCCGGGAACGGATGCTCGACACGATCGCGCGCTACATCGCCTTCCGCACGATGCAGTTTCCGTCGAGCGGCGGCGCATCGCCGCGCGAGCTCGCCGACATGGCGGAAGCGAATCTCGGCGCGAGCAATCTCGACATCCCGGAGCAGGCGTTTCCGGTCGGGACGGACAACCGCATGCATCGCTGGGAGTGGCTCGGCCTGCTCAAGATCGACCTCGACCACAACTGCGGCCACGACCTCATCGGCTGTCAGGATCCCGCGTGGGACATCGCCGGCGCATGCTTCGAATGGCGCGCGACGCCGGTCGAGGCGCGCAAGATGATCACGCAGGTGGAGCAGATGACGTCACGCAACTGGTCGCCGCGCGTGCTGCGTTTCTACGAGACTTGCTACCGCGCGTTCTGGGCCGGCTACTACACGATGGCGCTCCAGACGTGCGACGGCGACGAAGCGCCGCGTTTGCGGCGCGCGATCGAGCGCTATCGCGAGAATCGTCACCCGTAGCAGCGCGTCATGCGCGCGCAGAAGTCGGCGAACTCCTCCACGCGCCGCGGCGGGCTGGTGTGGTGGGGGCGCAATCCGCACGACTCCGGCGTGTAGCAGTACGTCATCGTGACGTCGAATCCGTCGAGCGCCTTCATCTGCCGATCGAACCACTGCTGCGCGCCGGGCCGCAGGCTGTCCGCCCAGCTCAAACCCGTGCGCAGCTTGCGGACGCCGAGACGACGCAGCCAGCGCACGGTGTCTTCGAGGCGGTGATCCTCGAAGTGAAACCACTGGCAGATGCCGAGCTCCGACGCGAACTCCGAAAACTCGCGCAGCGCGAGCTTCGGTGTTCCGTCTTCGCGCAAGAGTCCCATGTAGAAATGCCGGTAGTACGACGAGCCCTCGGCCTCGCGATGCCGCGTCGTCGCGGGCCACGCGCGGGGCAGATCGTAGAGGCTGTACCAGTGGATGCGCTCCGCTTTGCCGGCGAGCAGTTCCGCCGTCTTGCGCAAGCCGAAGACCTGCACCTCCTCGGCGCCGAACGTCGAGACGCCCACTTCGCTCACCCAGATTGGCAACGTCGTCGAACGGCGGATCTCCGCCAGCTTCTCCGGCCACTCCTGAATTTGCCAATGGTTCCAGTCGAGCGGAAAACCATGCACGGCGACGACGTCGATTTTGTCGAGCACGCCCTGCCGTTCCATCCGTTCGATGAACAGCGGATCGATCGGCGAGATCCCGCCGAGGACGCGGGGCATCGAGGCGTTTTCGGCGCGCACGGCGTCGGCCGCGAGGCGCACCATGGTGGAAAAGATCATCCAGTCGCTGTCGAGCTCGAAATCCCAGTGCGAGAGATTGTTCGGCTCGTTCCACAGCATCACTGCTTCGATCATGCGTCTCCGATCGGCGGGCGCATGCCCGGCCTGCAGATGTACACCTCTTGCTCGGGATGGCTTTCGATCACGAAGCCGGCGCTGCGCAACATCGCCTCGGCGCAAGCACGGTTCGGGATCCACCAGTTCGTCGGATCGCCCGTGTAGCGGTTCTCGATGAAATGCATCTTCGGGAAATCGGGACGATCGAAGACGGCGGACTCGGTGAACGGATAGTCGTCCGCGACGCTCATCGCGCCGGCGCTGCCGCGCTGCATGCTCTGAAAAACCATCATCTCCCCGACGATGCCGTGGAGGATGTCGAGCGCGAGCAGCGGATGGCGGAGGTGATAGAGCACACCCATGAAGAACACGATGTCGAACTGTTCGCCGAGGGCGCCGAGGTCGTAGACGGAGAGCTTGCGGAACTCGATCTGCGCGCCGGAGAGGCGTGCGGCGAAACGCGCCTGCGCGAGATACGCTTCGTCGCTGTCGATGCCGAGCACGCGCGCGGCGCCGCGGCGCTTCATCTCGATCGAGTAGAAGCCGCCATTGCAGCCGATGTCGAGCACCGTCGCGCCGGTGAGATCCTCGGGAATCGCGTGGGCGAATTTTTCCCATTTGAAGCGCGGATAGTCGCCGAGGAAATGCTGCGGCGCGGTTTTCACGCCGTGCAGATCGATGTTGTGGAACCACGGCCCGAGCCGCTGCACCTCGGCCTCGATCTCCGCGTTGCTCATCGACGTCATGTCGTTCATCGCGTCTCTCTCTGCCGCTCCGCGAGCAGCGTCATCGCCTGCCGATAGCCGTGCACCGTGCCGACGTCCACATACGACGCGCCGGCCGCGATGCCCACCGCCTGCCCACCGCGCGCGAGCCATTCGTTGACCAGCGTCCCGATGTACGGATCGCGCGGGTCGCGCGTGCGCCACAACTCGTGCAACGCGCGCAGCACGCGGCCGCGCAGCTTGAACGCGCCCCAGATCCAACGCGACTTCGCGTCCTGCTGCTTGACCTGGATCTCCTTCACGTTGCCGTCGTCATCGCAAACGACCGCGTCGAAGAGCTCGGGGCGATCGACGGGAAAGAGGAGAAACGAGAGGTCGCCGTCGCCGAGCGACTGCAGCGCCTCGATCGGAAACCAGACCGTGTCGGGCAGGCCGACGAGCACCTGCTCTTCGTCGCCGATGAGCGGCAACGCGCGGAAGATCGCGTCGCACAAGCCGCCGGGCTGGGGCTGCACGACGTAGCAGATGTTCGCCTCGCCGAAACTGCCGCCGTAGTACTCGATGATGTCCGACTTGCCGGGCGAGATCACGATGCAGATGCGCGTCGCGCCGCCCGCGACCATGCGCTCGAGCAGGTACTCGCTCACCGCGCGCGGACGTTCGGCCTCGCCGTCGTGACGGCTGCCGACCGGCAACAGCTCCTTCGAAAAGGCCAGCGGCTGCATCCGGCTTCCGATGCCCGCCGCGGGGATCACGGCCCACGTCACTGCGCGTCCTCCACGAAGGCGACGAGCTCCGCCGCGCGCACGGCCGCCGTGTGATCGCGCAGCACGCGCCTCCGCGCCGCCGCCGCAACCTCCGTCAACTCCTCGGCCGACTTGAGCAGATGCCCGATCGCATCTTCGGTGTCGTTCGCGATGAGGATCTCTTCATCGGGCTTGAAGAACTCGGAGAGCCCGGGCCAGTCGTCGCTCAGGATCGGCACGCCGCACGCGGCGGCTTCGAACAAACGTCCCGACGGGCAGTAGCCGCGCTTCGCCATGGCGCCGCGCGTCACGTTGAGCGTGACGTCCGAGGAGCTGAAGAAGGCGGGATGGGCGGGCGGCGGGACGTGCTCCTGGTACCAGACGTTGTCGCTCCACGGGAAGTCGAGCGGATATTGCGCGCCGCCGAGGAGGAAGCGCGCGTTCGGCATCCTGCGCGCCGGCGCGAGAAACAGGCGCTGCAACGCCTCCTGCCGATCCGCCGCGTACGTGCCGAGATACGAGAGCCGGCAACGATAGTCGCTCTCCTGCGCGACCGGCCGATGCGCCTCCGGATCGACGCTGCCGTACAACGGATGCACGTTGCGCGCACCGAGAGCGCGCAAGGCGTCGAGCGTGGTGCCGCCGGTGTAACTGAGCACGAGATCGAACTCGCCCAATCCCTCGGGCCACAAGTACTCGACCGTCTCTCCACGCTCCAGGCGATCGAGCGTCATCGGCGCATCGAGGTCGTAGAAGACTTTCGCAGCGTGGGAGCGAAAGAGGAGCGCCGTCGCGTCGAGCGCATCGGCGCAGTACGACGTCACGATGCCCGCATCGGCGTTTTCCAACTCTTGCCGCGAGCGTTCTTCGATGTCCGGCCACGACTCGTACAGCACGAGCTCGAACGCATCGCTGCCGTGGAGGTCGCGATGGCCGCGATAGAACGAGCGATCGCGCTCGAAGAAGACGCAGCGATGGCCTTCCTTCGCCAGTGCGGAAAGCAACGCGCGCCATAGCGTCGCGTGTCCATTTCCCCACGACGAGCTGACCGTGAGGCCGAAGATGACGAGCTTCATCCGCCGCATTCCTCGAAAAGCTCGCGCACCTCGTGGCGCATGCGGACGCCGGCGAGATGCGCGCGTCCGCGGTCGCCGAGGCGGCCGAGCGTGTAGCGGATCTTCTTGCGCGTGTGGTCCGGCCCGAAGTAGTCGTAGAAGCCGCCGCTGTTCAACGAGAAGAAGGACAGCGCATCAGCCTCGTTCAACAACCGCAGCTCGACGTCCTCCTCGGAATAGCGCTCGTGCGCCGCGATCAGATCGACCGTGCGTTTGCAAGTTTGCGCGTCGATCCCGATGCGGGTCAGGATCGATCCGGTGATGGACGCGCTTCCGGCCGCGTGGCGGTCCTTGAAGCGCTGGTAGTTCGCGGAAAGATGCTCGACCCGCCGATCGGCTTCCGTCGCGAGCCGTTCGACGTCGTGGAACAGCGCGGCGAGCTGGAGAGGCAGGGAAGCCTCGCGGTCCAGCCGCAACACCCATTGCCACGTGTCGCGCGCGTGGTTGAAGTCCGCGCGCACGAGCGGCTTCGCGAGATCGTGCATGCCCCGATGCGCCGAGAGGAGCGAGTCGAAGCGTGCATTCTGCGAGAAATGATTGCGCCGGCGGATGGTGCGTTGACAGCGGTTGAGGATCTCCAGACAGACCGCGCCTCCGCGATCCGCGTCGAGCACCCGCAACACGAAGTCCCCGCGTTCGTCGGCGTCGTCGACCGCGCAGTCGAGCGCCCATCCGTCGATCGCGTCCGAACACCACGCAGCAGCTCCGATCGCCACGCCATCGTCACTCCACGCGTGCGGCGGCGCGAGGTGAACGGACGGAAACTGGCCGGCGAGAGCGCGCATGACGTCCGGGGCGAGCGGCAGGCCGGAGCCGTCCGAGCCGGTGACGATCAGCTGATCGAGCATGGATTTCGGCTTTGCAATAGACGCACCTGATTTACCGGTCGACTTGCGATATTCGCAAGATTCTGGAACGCCTCGTGCTAGGCCCAAGCGCGTGCAACAACCACGATCGGTCGCCCCCGCCGCCGGTCGGCTCGGCGTGCTGCTGCCCGGCATGGGCGCGGTCGCGACGACGCTGATGGCCGGCGTGATGCTCGTCCGCCGCGGCCTCGCCGAGCCCATCGGATCCGTCACCCAGCTCGGCACCATCCGCCTCGGCAAACGCACCGACGCGCGCGCGCCGCGCATTGCGTCGTTCCTGCCGCTCGCATCGCTCGACTCGCTCGTCTTCGGCGGTTGGGATCTCTTCGCCGACGACGCGTACGAATCGGCCGTGCACGCGAAGGTGCTCGACCGCGAGCACCTCGATCCGATCCGCGACGAGCTCCAGGCGATCGCGCCGATGACGGCCGTCTTCGATCCGCGCTACGTCAAGCGTCTCTGCGGCACGCATGTCAAAGAAGGAAGCACGAAGGCGGATCTCATGGAGCAGGTACGCGCAGACATCCGCAGCTTCGCGGAGCGCAACGACTGCGCGCGCCTCGTCGCAGTGTGGTGCGGCTCGACGGAGATCTACGAAGAAGCGTCGCACGTGCACGAGTCGATCGAGTCGTTCGAACGCGGACTGGCAAACAACGACCCGGCGATCTCCAACTCGCAGATCTACGGTTGGGCGTGTCTGCTCGAAGGTGTCCCGTTCGCGAACGGCTCGCCGAATCTCATCGTCGACTTCCCCGCCGCGCAGCAGCTCGCGGCGCGGCGGCACGTGCCGATCGCCGGCAAGGACTTCAAGACCGGCCAGACGTTGATGAAGACGATCGTGGCGCCGGGCCTCAAGGCGCGCATGCTCGGCGTCCGCGGCTGGTTCTCCACGAACATCCTCGGCAACCGCGACGGCGAAGTGCTCGACGACGCGGAGTCGTTCAAGGCGAAGGAAGTGACGAAGCGCGGCGTGCTTGATTACATCCTCCAGCCGAAGACGTATCCGACGCTCTACGGCGACCTGTATCACAAGGTGCGCATCGAGTATTACCCGCCGCGCGGCGACGCGAAGGAAGGCTGGGACAACATCGATCTCATCGGCTGGCTGGGCTATCCGATGCAGATGAAGATCGACTTCCTTTGCCGCGACTCGATCCTCGCCGCGCCGGTCGTGCTCGATCTCATTCTCCTGCTCGACTTCGCGGCGCGCGCCGGCTTCCACGGCATCCAGGAGTGGCTCAGCTTCTTCTTCAAATGTCCGATGACCGCGCCGGAGCTCTATCCCGAGCACGATCTCTTCATCCAGCTGATGAAGCTGAAGAACACGATGCGTTGGGCCATGGGCGCCGATCCGGTCACGCACCTCGGGCACGAGTACTACGACTGATGCGATACCAATCGACTTCCGACCTGCCTTTCGTCTTTCGCTACAACCTCTGCGCCGCGGCGCAGGAGGCGTTCTGCAACGCGTACAACGAGGTGTGGCAACGCTTGCCGCCGCGTCGCACCGATCGCGATCAGATGTCGTTGCAGGTGGCGCTGCGCGTGGTGAAGAGAGAATTCGCGCGCGGGCCGAACGGCGTCTGGACGAAGCGCTGATTCAGTCGGCGCGTTTGCCGCGCCGCCGTTCGAGATACCACGGGACGGTGATCACGACGACGTGCTGATGCCCCTTCAGTACGAGCATCAGCCGCAACGCATTCGCGCGATTCATGTGCATCAGGTACTGCCACCACTTTCCTTCGACGAGGCTCGGAAGAATGACCGCGATCGTGCCCGTACGTCGTTTGCGCATGCGATCGAGCTGCTCGGAGAGCGGCTTGAGGATCAGCCGGTACGGGGAGTTGATGGAAACCAACGGAACGGGCGGCCGTCCTTCGCGACGCAGCGGCTCTTCGACGTAGCGCTCCCATAAATCGCGCAGCGTCTCTTTCTCCTGCGCCTCGGAGAAAACGTGCATCGCGGTGACGTCCTCCGACAACGCGAGCGCGAAACGGAGCGCCTTCTCGGTCGGGTTGTCCCACGCGCGCACCGGCAACACGAACGCGGGCGGCTCGATGCGATCGAGCTCGAGCTCCCGCTTCCGCGCGATCTGCAATTCGACCTTCTCGTAGTGACGATGCACGAGGCGAAAGAGCGCGATGAGGAGCGGGATCAACACGAGCGTAATCCACGCGCCGCTCGTGAACTTCGCGGCGATGATCACGAGCAACGCGATCGTCGTCACAACCGCGCCGACGGCGTTGAGCACGAGGTGATGGAGATGCTTCCTCGCGCCGAGGCGACGCCAGTGCACGACCATGCCGGCCTGGGAGAACGTGAACGCGCCGAACGCGCCGACGGCGAACAGCGGGATGAGCCGATCGGTGATGCCGCCGAAGATGATGAGCAGAAAACCGGAGAGCGTCGCCAGGACGCCGATGCCGATGGAGAAGACGAGGCGCCGTCCGACGCTGGCAAAGCCGCGCGGCAGGAAGCCATCGCCGGCGACGATGCGGCAGAGCCGCGGGAAGTCGGCGAAGCTCGTGTTCGCGGAGAGGCAGAGCACGGCGAGCAGACTGCCGATCGTGACGTAGTACATCCAGCCGCGGCCGACGATCGCCGCGACGAGCGCGGAGATCACGCTCTGGTAGCCCGGCTTCTCCTGATCCATCGCGCCGACGTGATACGCGCGCGCCAGAAATGCGATGCCCGCCAGACAGCAGCCGAGGATCACGACGATTGCGGTGAGCGTGTGCTTGGCGCGGACGACGTTCGGATCCTTGAACACGGGCACGCCGTTCGAGACCGCCTCGACGCCGGTCATCGCGGTGCAGCCGCTGGCGAACGCGCGGAGCAGCAGCCAGAGCCCGACGGCCGTGGTCGTCGCCGCGAGGCTCGCCGGCGCGACGATCGGCTCCGGCTTCCCGCCCGCGCTCACCGTCTTGTACACGCCGACCGCGAGCACGACGCCGAAGCTGACGACGAACAGATACGTCGGCACCGCGAACGTCACCGCCGACTCGCGCACGCCGCGCAGGTTGATGAGCGTGATCAGGACGAGGATGCCGAGGGCGAGCGGGAGGATGTACGGATGGAGCTCGGGGATCGCCGAGACCAACGCGCCGACACCCGCGGAGATCCCGACCGCGACGTTCAGCACATAGTCGAGGATCAACGCCGCCGCCGCGCACAAGCCCGCCATCGTGCCGAGGTTTTCTTTCGCGACGATGTAGGAGCCGCCGCCGTTCGGATACGCCGCGATCGTCTGTCGGTACGACAGATAGAGGATGACGAGGAGCGCGAGGATGACGCCCGTGAGCGGCTCGATGTGTCCCAACCCCGCCGCCCCCGCCGGGATCAGGATCGTGAGCGCCGCCTCCGGCCCATACGCCGCCGACCCGATGGCATCGAGCCCGAGAAAGGGAACGCCGCGAACGGCATCGATGCGCACCTCCTCGCTCTCCCACGTGGCGCGTCGACGACCGAAGAGGAAACGGGCGAGATTCACGCGCGCGCTTGCTGCAAACGCAAAGCCGAGGAAGTTTTCTATCGCGAGAAGCAACGTGGGGACCGGCTTCAGCCGGTCCCGGAACCGGCTGAAGCCGGTTCCTACGTCTGAAAAAACGCTCCCCTTGACAATCCGAACGTCACAACCTAATTTAACAACGTTAAGTTACGGAGGGCCGTTTGGGACCGAAAGAACGTCGAGAGCGAGAGCGAGAGGAAACCCGGACCCTCATCCTGGACGCCGCCCGCGAGCTCTTCGCGAACGAAGGCTTCGACGCCGTCACCATGCGCCGCATCGCCGAGCGCATCGAGTACTCCCCCACCGCCATCTACTTCCACTTCAAGGACAAGGAAGCGCTCCTCAAAGAGCTCTGCGACAACGACTTCGGCGCGTTGGCCCACCAGTTCGTCAACATCGCGGAGGTCGCCGATCCCATCGAGCGGCTGCACATGACGGGGCACGCCTACGCCAGGTTCGGCATCGAGCATCCCAACCACTACCGGCTCATGTTCATGACGCCGCATCCGCCCATCGATCCGGCCAGGCAGGAGCTGGAGAGGGGCAACCCGGAGGAAGACGCGTACGCCTTCCTGCGCGTCATCGTCGTCGACGCCCTCGCCGCCGGCCGCTTCCGCGAAGGCCTCGGCGACGCCGACCTCCTCTCCCAAACCATCTGGGCCGCCATGCACGGCGCCGTCTCCCTGCAGATCGCGAAGTGCAACGACGATTGGATCGAGTGGCGGCCGCTCGAACAACGCGTCACGTCGATGATCGACTTAATCGTCGATGGGCTCACGAGGTAAATCATGGCCGTCGATCTCGCCACCCGCAGCCTTCTCCACGACAAGCTCCGCTTCCTGATCACCGTCAGCGGCGTCGCCTTCGCCGTCACTCTCGTCTTCGTCCAGGTCGGCCTCTTCCTCGGCCTCATGGACAACGCCTCGCTCACGATCGAGAAGATCCCGGCGGAACTCTGGGTGACGTCGCACAACACGCCGAACGTCGACTTCGCGCACACGTTCCCGGAGACGTACGTGAACCGCGTCCGATCTATCCCGGGCGTGGAGCGCGCGGACAACCTCATCGTCTGGTTCCTCAACATCAATCTGCCGAACGGCGCGGTCGAGGGAACCGAGATCTATGCGATGGAAGACTTCACGCGCTGGTCCTTCCCCTGGAACGTGGCCGAGGGAAACCTGCAGGATCTGCGGCGGGGGAACTACTTCTTCCTCGACGACTCGGCCAAGAAGCGTTACGGCGCCTTCGAAGTCGGCCAATACCGCGAGATCCTCGGCCGGCGGCTGAAGATCATCGGCCGCACCGTCGACGCGAAGTCGTTCACGACCACGCCGCTCACGTTCCTCGATCTCCGCCTCGCGCAGGCCCTCAATCCCGATCAGCTGCGCGGCAACACCACGTACATCCTCGTGAAGCTCTCGCCGGGCGCGGACGTCGAAGCCGTGCGCCGCGAGATCCAGAAGCGGCTGCCGTACAACGACGTCTTCACGAAGCAGGAGTTCGCCACGCGCTCCCGTTCCTACTGGGTCGAGTCCACCGGCCTCGGGCTCAACATGTATCTCACCGTCTTCCTCGGCTGCCTCGTCGGCATCGTCGTCGTGGCCCAGACGCTCTACACCTCGACGATGGAGCACATCAAAGAGTTCGGCACGGTGAAGGCGATCGGCGGTGGCAACGCGGACATCTACAAGATCCTCGGCAAGCAGGCGACGATCGCCGCGGTCGTCGGCTTCGCCCTCGGCGCGCTGATGGCGTACGCGATCCGCCCGCTCATCTACAAGATCGACCTCAAGCTCGTGATCCCCAACGAATTCGCGGTGATCGTTTTCTTCGGCTCGATCGTCCTCTGCCTCACGGCGGCGATGATCTCTTTCCGCAAGGTCGCCTCCATCGATCCCGCACTGGTATTCAGAACATAGGTGAGCGGGCGTCCCGCCCGCAGCCGGCGGACGTCTCGTCCGCCGGTCTCGGAGTGAACATGAGCCGGCACGGCCGGCTGCGCTGGTCGGCCAAGCCTTCATGAGGCTGGTCGTTCTCAGCGGAGTAGGAGTGAACATGAAAATTCTGCAAGCAACCAACATTGAGAAGCACTTCACCGAGGGGAAGGAGTCGGTCGCCGTTCTGCGCGGGATCGACTTCGAGGTCGAGCGCGGCGAGATCGTCTCGCTCGAAGGTCCGTCCGGCTCCGGCAAGACCACGTTCCTCTCCATCCTCGGCTGCATCCTCACGCCGTCGAAGGGCAGCGTCGTGATCGATGGCAAGACGGCGACGTCGAAGACGCTGAACGAGATCCGCAAACGCTCGCTCGGCTTCGTGTTCCAGCAGTTCAATCTCTTCCCGTCGCTGAGCGCGGTCGAGAACGTCGAGTACGCGCTGAACGTGAAGGGCGTCGGCGGTTCCGCGGCGCGCACCGAAGCGGAGCGCGTCATCGAGGCGGTCGGCCTCGCGGAGCGGAAGAAATTCCTGCCGCGCGATCTCTCCGGCGGCCAGAAGCAACGCGTCGCGATCGCCCGCGCGCTGGCCGGCAATGCGCCGATTCTGCTCGCCGACGAGCCTACGGCGAATCTCGACTCGGTCGTCGGTGCGCAGGTCCTCGAGATGTTCCGGGAGCTCGCGAAGAAAGAGAACCGCGCGCTCGTCATCGTCACTCATGACCCGAAGGTCCGCGGCGTCGCGGATCGCGTTGTGAAGATTCAAGACGGCCTGCTGGCCGCGTAAAGGGAGTCACCTATGAAGCGTCTGCTCTTCCCTCTCATCGGCATCGTCGTTCTCGCAGTGACCGTGACGCAGGTGATGGCCTCGCGTCAGGCGAAGAATGTTGCGCCCGCGCGGCCCGTCGTTGCGGCGCCTGTGAACATCATGGCCGAGGGGCGCGTGGTGACGTATCCCGGGGCGCAGGTGACGGTCGGCAGCGACGTCGCCGGCACGATCGAGTCGATCGCCGTCCTGGAAAAAGACGTGGTGCGCAAGGGCCAGGTGCTCGCCGTCGTGCGTGCGGATGACACGCGCGCCGCACTCGCCGAGTCTCGGTCTCGCGTCGGCGAAGCGGATGCGGACATTCGCTTGTACATCCTCGAGTCGGAGCGCGCCCAACGGCTGTTCCACGAAGACGTCGGCTCAAAGCAGGCGTGGGAAAAAGCTGAGCGTGACATCGATGCGGCGCGTGCGCGGCGAGCGTCGGCGGCCGCGGAAGTGAAGCGCCTCGAGGCGATGGTCGCGAAGACCGTGATCAAGGCGCCGATCGACGGCGTCGTCATCACGCGCGACATCCATCCCGGCGAGGCGATCGAGAGCGGCGCGCCGGTGGTCACGATCGCGGATCTGAAGAAGACGCGCATCGAGGCCGAGGTCGACGAGTTCGACGCCGCGCGCGTGGCGCTCGGCGCGAAGGTAGACATCAGCGCCGAAGGCTTCGACAACCAGTCGTGGCGCGGGACGATCGAAGAGATCCCCGACGCGGTCACGAGCCGCCGCCTCAAACCACAGGACGCGGCAAAGCCGATCGACACTCGCGTGCTCCTCGTGAAAGTCGCCCTCGGCGGTCCCACGCCGCTGAAGCTCGGCCAACGCGTCGAAGTGCAGATCGCGACGAAGTGAAAATGTAGGGGCCGGCTTCAGCCGGCCCGGACGGGCGAAAGCCCGCCCCTACGTTGTCA
>JAFAVZ010000618.1 GCA_019242175.1 Acidobacteriota bacterium | reverse complement strand
GACGCCCAGGCCACGCAGGCGCAGTCCAACCAGCGCACCGACCAGCGCATCGAGTCGGTCGCCTCGCAGGTGGAGGATCTCCAGCAGAAGCAGAAGCAGACGGACGTCCGCCTCGAGCAGCTGAGCCAGGAAGCGAAAGACGCCCTCAAGCGCGCCGAAGACGCCGGCGTGCTGGCCAAGGGGAAGGTCGTTTTCGAGCAGACGTTCTCCGAGGATCGCGTGAAGTTCCGCAGCGACAAGTACGACCTGAACAAGGATGCCCAGTCCGCGCTCGACGAGTTCGCGAACAAGGTGAAAGGCATCAACGAGCAGTACTTCGTCGAGATCCAGGGTCACACCGATGACACCGGCTCGACGCCGCACAACGAAGAGCTCGGCCAGCGCCGGGCGGATGCGGTGCGCCGCTATCTCTCGCGCCAGCACAAGCTGCCGCTGAACCGCATGTCGACGATCTCGTACGGCGACACGCTCCCGACCGCTTCGAACAAGAAGCGCACGGGCCGCGCGGAGAATCGCCGCGTGGTGCTCGTCGTCTTGGAGTAGGCCGGCAGCGATTCTGGGCCGGCTGGAGAGCCGGCCCTACATGCCCTGCATGGGCCCGGCGGAACCAAAGCCGGGCCCCATCGTCCTAAACGGCATGCGAAACCTCGTTCGAGCCGTCCTCGTTTTCGCCGCTCTCCCCCTCCTCGCCCAGCCCGCGACGTCCCCCTCTTCGGAAGCCGACGTCATGCGCGCCGTGCTCCAGTCGCAGCAACGCGCGACGCGCCTCCGGGCGAACAAAGTCATCCTCCTCGCCGGCGCGACGAACACCGCGCCTCTCCCCTCCGCGAAAGTCGCCGACGACCTCAAGTCCGATTTCCAGTCGAAGAACGCGAAAGCCGGCACCGTGGCGCAGATGCAGCCGCCGGTGCGCATCGCCGACGTCGCCTCGCTCCGCGGCGCGAACGGCTACGAGTGGAAGCAGATCGCGGAGAAGTATCCGGAGGCCGACATGCTCGTGGAGCTGTCGCGCCCCGGATTCAACCGCGCGCAGAACACGGCCGTGATCAGCGCGACGATGGTCAAGCCGAACGGCGCGAAGACGTACGTGTATCAGCTGAAGCGCAAAGACGGGCAGTGGGTCGTGGACGGGCTGGAAGGTCCGTTCTAGGAGCGACGCACGGTGTCATCCTGAGCCCCGCAGAGGGCGAAGGATCTCCTGATGCGGGCGCTAAGCGTCCGGGCCGGGAGATCCTTCACAGTCTTCGCTGTTCAGGATGACACTCATGCAAACGTCGCCACGACCGGCGCGTGGTCGCTCGTGCCCACCTCTCGATAGGACGGGCACGACACCGCGCGCTTTGCCAGCTCCTCCGACACCAGCACGTAGTCGAGGCGCCAGCCGATGTTGCGCTGGCGCATGTTTCTCCACGGCGCCCACCAGGTGAAGTAGCCGTCGTCGTCGGGATAGAGCATGCGTCCGACGTCCACGAGGCCGCGGCTCAGGATCTGTTCGAGAAGCGCGCGTTCCTTCGGTGACTGCCCGATCACCGGCTTGCGCTCCTTCGGATGGACGTCCATGTCCGTGCGCGCGATGTTCAGATCGCCGCAGAGCACGAGCTTCAATCCCTGCGCGTGCACCGACTGGACGTATGCGTCCATCTCGTGCAGGAAAGCCATCTTCTGCTCGAAGTCCTTGCCGCCGTTGGGGACGTAAACCGACAGGTAGATCGTGTCGTCCAACTGCGTCTGGACCATGCGGTTCTCGTGATCGAAATGCGGATGGGTGAAGACCGGCTCCTGCTGGAACGCGGCGCGACGCACGTGGAGGCCGACGCCCGAGTATCCGCCGCCGCCGTGCCAGTAGCAGGCGTAGCCCTCGAGGTCACAGATCGATTGCGGAATCTGCGCGGGCGAGGCTTTGAGCTCCTGGAGGCAGACGATGTCCGGCTGGGCGGCGGCCATCCACTCCGCGAATTGCGCCTCGCGTGCGCGGATCCCGTTGACGTTCCATGTAGCGATTTTCATCGCGCGGATTGTAGTTGGGTCGCGCTTCGTTTCGACCGGTCGGAATTCAAAGGAGACCTCATGCGTAAGACCACCCTCTCTCTGGTGCTGCTCCTCTCCCTCTTCGCCGTGTCCGCGTTCGCCCAGGACGAAGGCTGGCGCAACCGCCGCGGCTATCGCCAGCCGTACAACAGCGGCAACATGTTCGAGCTGACGCCGTTCGGCGGCTACCGCTACGGCGGGACGATCTTCGCCGACCAGACCGACCTCTTCACGCGCGACGTAGACGTTGCGAACAGCGTGAACTGGGGCGTCTCCGCCGGCGTGCCGATCGGCAACACGCCGCTCAAGCTGGAGCTCCTCGTCGACCGCAGCGCGTCGCATCTGGAGACCGGCGGCGGCCTGTTCGACCCGAGCAACCGCGTCGGCGACATCGACGTGACGTACTACCACGCCGGCATCCAGATCCCGTTCGCGACCTCGCGCAGCGCCGAGCCGTTCCTGCTGTTCAGCGCCGGCGTGGCCAACCTCGACCCGCACATCAGCAACGTGTCCGCCGACAACCGCTTCTCCGCCGCGGCCGGCGTGGGCGTGAAGCTGCCCGTGAGCCGCAACCTCTCCCTCCGCATCGACGCCCGCGGCTACTTCACCTCCCTCGGCAGCGAGGACCGCAGCCGCAACTGCAGCCGCTGCTCGTACGACTACGAGCACGACCTGTATCAGGGCGAGACGAACGTGGGATTGGTGTTCAAGTTCTAGTTGCTGGTTGCTGGTTGCTGGTTGCTCGTAGATTGATGGTTCGCTCCGGCCGAAAGGCGCAAGCAACCAGCAACTAGCAACCAGCAACCACTGCTCACTGCCAGCGGAAGATCTTCAATCCCACCACGAAGCTCACGATCCCCCATGCGAGGAGGATCGCGATGTTCGGCAGAATCGTTCCGAGCGCTGCGGCGTCGTTCATCACGGCCCGCAGCGCGTCGTTCAGCGCGGTCAGCGGCAGCGCGCGGATGAAGGGCTTGGCCATGTCCGGGAACCGTTCGTAGGAGAAGAACACTCCGGAGCAGAGCCACATCGGCATCATCACGAAGTTCATCATCCCGCTCACGGCCTCGATCGTCTGCGCGCGCGACGCCACGAGGATGCCGATGCCGGCGAACGCGTATCCGCCCACGAGGCAGAGCAGCGCGAACGTCAGCAGCGAACCGTGGATCTTCACGCCGAACACGAGCCAGCCGAACAGCACGACGACGGCGACTTCGAGACAGAGGAACACGAGCCGGGACAGGAACTGCGACAGCAGATAGTCGCTCTTGCGCATCGGCGTCGCCACGAAGCGCTTCAGCAGCTTGCGCATGCGCGCGTTCACGATCGTGAAGCCCATCGACCACATGCCGGTGCCCATGAGGTTCATGCCGAGGAGGCCGGGCAGCAGGAAGTCGATGTAGCGCGAGCCCTGCTCCTGCACCTTCTCCTCGCGCGCGGCGAACACGTTCTTGCGTCCGGCCGCGACCTGCAACGCGTCATCGGCCTCGACGCGCGCCGTCCGTGCGTCCGGACGCGTCGGGTCGTAGCGATAGATCGGCGTCGCACCCGGCTCCACGAGCAGCGAGATCTTGCCGCGCCGCAACTCATCGCGTCCTGCCGCTTCGTCGAGGATGCGCGGCAACAGCATCGGCGACTTCTTCAGCGCCTCCAGCCGCGCCTGCGCCTCGGGGCCGGCGACGATGCCGATCGGAATCTGGTCGGGCGGCTTCGAACGGAACGCGAAGCCCAACGCGAGCGCGAGGAGCAGCGGGAAGCCGAAGACCCAGAACACGGCCTCCGTCTCGCGCAGAAACTCCTTGGTCCGGACGATCGCCAGCTCGATGAGCGCGGGCCGCGGCTTATACATCGCGCAGCTCCCGCCCGGTCAGAGCGACGAACAGATCTTCGAGCGTCGCCTCGTGCGTCGTCAGCGTCTGCAGCTTCGCGCCGTTGCCCTCGATCGCGCCGATGAGCGCCGGCACGGCGTCGGCCAGTGAGTCGACGCGCAGCTGCCAGCGATCGCCGCGTTTCGCGATGCCGTGCGAGCCGGGCACGTTGTCGAACGCTTCCGCCGGCAGCGCAGGCTCGCTCGTGAACTCGATGATGTTCGGCGCCTCGAGTCGCGCGATCAATTCGCGAGGCGTGCCGAGGGCGATGAGGTGGCCGTGGTCGACGATGGCGATGCGGTCGCAGAGACGCTCCGCCTCGTCCATGTAGTGCGTCGTCAGCAGCACCGTTCCGCCTTTCGCGCGGAACCGCGCGACGACTTCCCACAGCTGCAAACGGCTCTGCGGATCGAGGCCGGTCGTCGGCTCGTCGAGGAAGAGAATATCGGGATCGCCGATGATCGCCGTCGCCACAGCGAGGCGCTGCTTCTGTCCGCCGGAGAGCTTGCCCACGCGCGCCTCGCGTTTCTCGTCGAGCGAGAGATCGCGCAACAAATCATCGGGATCGGGACCGTTGCGGTAGAACGAACGGAACAGGCGCAGCGTCTCGATCACCGACAACTTCTCGCCGAATTGCGTCTCCTGCAGCGAGATCCCGATGCGCTCGCGCAGCTCACGCTCGTTGCTGCGCCAGTCGAGCCCGAGGAGCTTCACTTCGCCGTCATCAGGGCGGGTGAGCCCTTCCAGAATCTCGATCGTCGTCGTCTTGCCGGCGCCGTTCGGACCGAGGAGGCCGAAGCATTCGCCGCGCTCGACGGAGAGGTCCAAACCGTCGACGGCTTTGACGTCGGGGTAGTACTTCTTCAACCCCTTGCAGCTGATGGCGAGCTCGTTCGCGGACAAAGCCGGCGAACGATATCAGGTCGCAGCGTCGTGGTATATCGCAGTCATGCGCGCGATCACGTTCGATCATTTCGGCGACGAAGACGTTCTCCGCATCGCCGACGTTCCTTCTCCAACGCTCGGCCAGGACGATCTGCGCATCGCGGTGCGCGCCACGTCTGTGAATCGCGCGGATCTCCTCCAGCGCCAGGGTCACTATCCGCCGCCGCCCGGCGCCTCCGAGATCCTCGGCCTCGAAGCGGCCGGCGTCGTGAGCGAGGTCGGCGCGAACGTGCGCGGCTGGCAGATCGGCGATCGCGCGATGGCGCTGCTGCCCGGCGGCGGCTACGCGGAGGAAGCGGTCGTGCACGCCGGCTCCGCGATGCGTGTGCCCGACGCGCTCAGCGACGAAGAAGCGGGCGCCGTCCCGGAAGTCTTCCTCACCGCCCATCACAATCTCTTCACCCTCGGCCGCATCGGCGCGGGCGAACGCGCGCTCGTGCACGGCGGAGGGAGCGGCGTCGGCACCGCGGCAACGACAATGCTGAAGCTCGCCGGCGCGCAGGTGCTCGTGACCGTCGGCTCCGACGAGAAAGCGCAGCAGTGCCTCGCGCACGGCGCCGACATCGCCATCAACTACAAGACCGAGGATTACGTGGAGAAGGCGAAGCCGGTGGATGTGATCCTCAATCACATCGGCGCCGCGTATCTCCCGCGCGATCTCGAAACACTCGGCGAAGGCGGCCGCGTGGTGATCATCGGTTCGATGGGCGGCGAGCGCATGGCGTCGATCGACGCGTCGCGCGTGCTCAGCAAACGGCTGCAGGTGATCGGCTCGGTGATGCGCCCTCGGCCCGCAGCGGCGAAGGCCGAGATCGTCGCGGCGTTCGTCGCACGCTTCGGCGACGATCTCGAGGCGGGACGCATCCGTCCCGTCATTCATAAAGTGCTGCCGCTCGAACGCGCGGCCGAGGCGCATCGGCTGATGAAGGCGAGCGAGCACTTCGGCAAGATCGTACTGACGATGTGAAATGTAGGGCCGGCTCTCCAGCCGGCCCAGGACGAACGGTCGCCGCGGGCAGTGCCCGCCGCATCGATGCTTGACTGCGGCCGGCTGGAGAGCCGGCCCTACGTTCAGAAGCGCGGCGCTAGCCGGCTGGAGAGCCGGCGCTACGTTGAGAAGTGCTGGCGATCGGCGGCTGAAAAGTACATCGCCACTTTGAGGTCGATCATCACCGCCTTGTCCTGCTTCTGGCGCAGCCAGCGACGCACGTCGCCGAGCGGGACGAGGTGCACCTGGATCTTCTCGCCATCGACGCCGCCGCCTTCGCCGACTTTGCGCACGTCGCGCGCGCGATAGATCGTCAGGATCTCCGAGGTGATACCGGGCGAGCTCGGGCCGGTGGCGATCACCTCCAGCTTCTCGCAAGTGTAGCCGGCCTCTTCTTTCAGCTCGTTCTTCGCCGTCTCTTCGCGGCTGAGCTCTTCGACGAGGCCGGCCGGAAAGTCGATGACGTAGGCATGGACCGCGCGGCGGTATTGCTCGACGAGGATGACCTCCGCATCGTCCACGATCGCCACCACCGCCACCGCCTCGGTTGCACTCTTGCGCTCGACGTACTCCCATCCGCCGCGTTCCCGAACGAGCACATGGTTGCCTGTGAAGATGATTTTCGACGCCGTCATGTCGAGGCCCTCCGTCCTGGCCGGAGGGGATTCCGTTTCTACGCCAGGTAGAACTTTTCGCGCCACGGGTTTGCCGAGGTAGTCTCCTGTCATGAGCGCCGAACCCACCCCGATCAAAGGCCGCGGCGCGAGCTGGAATCCTCAGAACCGGTTCGAACGGCTCGAGTACGTCGAAGACGACGAGCACACCGTCGAGCGCGACGATTCGCTGCCGAAGACGATCTATCTGCGCGACCCGTCGCGCACGATCATCTCGACGAACGACAGTCCGGACGTCGGCTTCGAGGCAAGCATCAATCCCTATCGCGGCTGCGAGCACGGCTGCATCTACTGCTTCGCCCGCCCCACGCACGAATACCTCGGCATGTCCGCCGGCCTCGACTTCGAAACGAAGATCCTGGTGAAGGAAGACGCGCCGGAGCTGCTGCGCGAGGAGCTGAACTCGCCGAAGTGGGAGCCGAAGACGATCATGATCAGCGGCGTCACGGACTGCTATCAGCCGGTGGAGCGGAAGCTGAAGATCACGCGCCGCTGCCTCGAAGTGCTCGCCGACTTCCGCAACCCGGTCGGCATCATCACGAAGAATCATCTCGTGACGCGGGACATCGACGTGCTGCAGGAGCTCGCGCGCCATGACTGCATCCGCGTGAGCGTCTCGATCACCACGCTCGATCTCGATCTGCACCACAAGATGGAGCCGCGCACCTCGGTGCCGGAGCTGCGCCTCGACGCCGTGCGCAAGCTGGCCGAGGCTGGGATTCCCGTCGGGGTGATGGTCGCGCCGATCGTGCCCGCGCTGAACGAGCCGGAGATCCCGAACATCCTCGCGGCGGCGAAGAAGGCCGGCGCGACGTCTGCCGGCTTCGTCGTCTTGCGTTTGCCGTGGGCCGTCGCGCCGCTGTTCGAGCGCTGGCTCGAGGAGCACTTCCCTGACCGGAAGGACAAGGTGCTGAACCGCGTCCGCGACTTGCGCGGCGGCAAGCTCTACGATGCGAAGTGGGGTGTGCGGGGGCGGGGCGAAGGCATTTTTGCGGAGCAGATCGCCGCGTTGTTCGAGGTGAGCGCGCGCCGCCACGGCTTCGAGCCGAAGTCGTACTCGATGTCGACCTCGGCCTTCCGCCGACGACGAGCGCAGGCAACGTTGTTCTGAATGCTTAGGTGGGAACCGGCTTCAGCCGGGTCCGGAACGGGCTGAAGCCCGTTCCCACGTTTTACGTTTCGAGACTACTCCGGCGGCCCCGTGCCGTCGCAGCAAGTATCGAGCTCGTCCAGCAGTTCGTACACGTCGAACGGCTTGCGCACGAGCGCGCGTACGCCGCTGGTATCGACGTCCCCGAGCGTCCGGCGCGACGCGGCGGTCACGACGATCACGCGCGGCAGCAGTCGCGGCCGTTCGGCGCGAATGTATTGCAACACGTCGAAGCCGTTCTGGCCGGGCAGCATGAGGTCGAGCAGCACGGAGTTGTAGCGTCGGCGGCGCAGGCACTGGATCGCCTCCTCGCCGTTCGAAGCGAGGTCGGATGCGTAGCCGCGCAGGCCGAGCACGGCCACGAAGAGGGAACGGATATTGGGATCGTCGTCGACGATGAGAACGCGGTGGATTGCATGACGCGCAAGGATCTTCGTGCGCATTTCACCTCTTGCCGGACCCTGCTGTCTGTCCGGTGCCGTACTGTGGCACGTCGTTTGTTCTTCTTTCCGCGTGATGGAAACAATCTCGCTTCAGCGCAACCTGCTCCTCGCCGCGTTCCCGAAGGAGTCTTTGCAAAAACTGCAAGCTTCGTTCGCCATCTCGGAGCTGATGCTGAACGTCGATCTCTTCGCCGCCGACTCGCGCACCCAGCTCTGGTTCCCCATCGACTGCGTGATCTCGCTTCTACGACCGTTGGAGAGCGGCGCGGAAGTGGAAGTCGGAATGATCGGCCCGGAAGGCGTCGTCGGCGTCCACGCTCTCCTCGGTGTAGACGTCAGTCCCCATCACGGCCTGGTACAGGGCCGAGGCTATGTCGCGAGCATCGATCCGGCGCTCGTCCGCGCCGAGATGCAGCGCGACCAACGCGTCGCCGACGTCCTCCACCGCTACTTCTACGCCTTCCTCACCAACACGTCGCAGCTCGCCGCGTGCAACCGCATGCATCTGCTCGACGACCGCCTGGCCCACTGGCTCCTCCTCCTCTCCGACCGCGTCGGCGGCGACGAGATGTCGGTGACGCAGGAGTTCCTCTCCCGGATGCTCGGCGCGCGCCGGGCCAGCATCAACGAAGGCATCCGCCACCTCCGCGAGGCCGGCTGCATCGAGCACGGTCGTAACCGCGTCCGCATCACTGATCGCCGGTTGCTCGAGGAGAAGAGCTGCGAGTGCTACTCCACCATGCAAGCCGAATATCAGCGAGCCCTCGGCTTCGCCCCCGCGGTGCATGGCCGGATCACCGACGTCGATTAGCGGGCCCGGCCGGCTGCGTTGTTCGCCAAGCCTTCGCCAGGTTTTGCGTTTCGGAAAAGCGATGAAGTTCACAGACGACACGCAGGGCCGGCTCTCCAGCCGGAGCAATGAAACACGGACACGGCGGGCGTGGCCGGCCACCTCACTGTTGACTGCGGCCGGCTGAGAGCCGGCCCTACAGTCGGTTCTAGACCGGCGTGAGGTCGTCGATCCTCCGCAGCTTCCGCAGCTGCGGCGCGGCCCACGAGGTGACGGCCACGACGATGAGCGTCATCACGCCGCCGAAGAGCACCGACGGCACGGTCCCGAGGAGCTTCGCCGCGACGCCCGACTCGAACGCGCCAATCTCGTTCGACGAGCCGATGAAGATCTGATTCACGGCCGAGACGCGGCCGAGCATGTTCGCCGGCGTCAGCGTCTGGATGAGCGTGCTGCGGATGACGACGCTGACGTTGTCTGCCATGCCGCCGATCGTCAGCAGGATCACCGACAGGATGAAGCTGCGCGACAGGCCGAAGCCGATCGTCGCCAGGCCGAAGATCGCGACGGCGATGAACATCGAGCGCCCGGCGCGTTGCATCGGCGGCCGATGCGCGATCGCGATGCCCATCAAGACCGCGCCGACCGCCGGCGCCGCGCGAAGGACGCCGAGGCCCTGGGGGCCGACGTCCAGCAGGCGGGCGAAGATCGGGAGCAGAGCGACGGCGCCGCCGAACAGCACGGAGAAGAGGTCGAGCGAGAGTGCCGCCAGCACGACGGGCTGCGTCCAGACGAACCGCAGGCCGATGCGCAGGCTCTCGCCGAGGGTCATCTCGCTCACGGCGGGTGGGCG
>JAFAVZ010000583.1 GCA_019242175.1 Acidobacteriota bacterium | reverse complement strand
GATTCGCGCCGTCCACCATGCTGCGCATGGTCCCCCTCCCCCGTCGCTGAGCGACGTGGGAGAAACCAACCGCACGAGCTCGCACCGCATCATCACACCCTCCCGAGGGCGAAGCCCTTGGCGATGTAGTTGCGGACGAACCAGATCACGACGGCGCCGGGGATGATGGTGAGCACGCCGGCGGCGGCGAGTAGGCCGATCTGGTATCCCGAGGTGCTCGCCGTCTTCGTCATGACTGCGGCGATCGGCTTGGCGGCAACCGACGTGAGCGTCTTCGCGAGCAGCAGCTCGACCCACGAGAACATGAAGCAGAAGAAGGCGGTGACGCCGATGCCGGAGGCGATCAGCGGCATGAAGATCTTGGTGAAGAACCGCGGGAACGAGTAGCCGTCGATATAGGCGGTTTCGTCGATCTCCTTCGGCACGCCGGACATGAACCCCTCGAGGATCCACACCGCGAGCGGAATGTTGAACAGGCAGTGCGACAGCGCCACCGCGATATGCGTGTCGAACAGGCCTATCGCCGAATAGAGCTGGAAGAACGGCAGCGCGAAGACGGCCGGCGGCGCCATGCGGTTCGTCAGCAGCCAGAAGAACAGGTGCTTGTCGCCGACGAAGCGGTAGCGCGAGAAGGCGTAGGCCGCCGGCAGCGCCGCGGCGACCGAGATGACGGTGTTGGTCGTGACGTAGATGATCGAGTTGATGTAGCCGCTGTACCAGCTCGAGTCGGTGAAGATCGTGCGGTAGCTGGCGAGCGTGAAATTGTGCGGCCACAGCGTGAACGAGCCGAGGATCTCGTTCGTCGTCTTGAATGACATGTTGAGGAGCCAGTAGATCGGCACCATCAGGAAGAGGATGTAGAGCGCCGGGACGATCCAGCTCCATCCTGCCTTCGACGTGGCACGCTGGTGCTCGCGCGCCGCGAGGACGTTCTGGCTGGCGGTCACGTCGGTCACGAGCGCTCCTCCTCGTTCCGCATCATCAGCGTGTAGAAGATCCAGCTGAGCAGCAGCACGATCAGGAAGTAGATGATCGACATGGCGGCCGCCGGACCGAGATCGAACTGGCCGAGCGCGACCTTGACGAGGTCGATGGACAGGAACGTCGTCGCGCTGCCGGGTCCACCGCCCGTCAGCACCGCCGGCTCGGTGTAGATCATGAACGAGTCCATGAAGCGGAGCAGCACGGCGATCGTCAGCACGCGCTTCATCTTCGGGAGCTGGATGTAGCGGAACACCGACCAGCGGGAGGCCGCGTCGATCTTGGCCGCCTGGTAGTAGGCGTCGGGGATGGAGATCAGCCCGGCATAGGCGAGGAGCACCACCAGAGAGGTCCAGTGCCACACGTCCATGAGGATGATGGTGAACCACGCGTCGATCGGATGGCGCGTGTAGTTGTAGTCGATGCCGAGGCTCCGCAGCCCATGCCCGAGTAGGCCGATGTCCGGCAGCGCCAGGATGTTCCAGATCGCGCCGACGACATTCCACGGAATGAGCAGCGGCAGCGCCATCAGCACCAGGCACACCGAGACCCACGGCCCCTTGCGCGGCATGGTGAGCGCGATGGCGACGCCGAGCGGGATCTCGATGAAGAGGATGATGAAGGTGAAGCTGAGCTGCCGCATCAGCGCCGCGTGGAAGCGATCCGACTGCAGCACGTCCTGGAACCAGCCAACGCCGTGGAACAGGAAGATGTTGTCGCCGAAGGTCTCCTGCACCGAATAGTTCACGACCGTCATCAGCGGGATGATGGCGTTGAAGGCGACCAGCACCAGCACCGGCAGGACGAGGAACCACGCCTTGTTGTTGAGGGTCTTGTCCATCAGGCAGCCCCCGCCGCGAGCGGCTTGCCTTCGACCAGCCGGCCGTCGGCGTAGATGTGGATGTTGCGCGGATCGAGTACGACGTTCGCGCGGTCGCCCCCGATCTCCGCGTCCTCCGACGCAATGGCGCTGAAGGCGTGGCCGTCGAGATCGAGCTTCACAACGCGGTAGCGCCCGACGTCATCCACCCGCAGCACGCGGCCGGCGACCCCGCGCCCGTTGGAAGACACCCGGATGAACTCCGGCCGGATGCCGAGCTCGATCTTCGCGCCGGAGGGCAACCCGCCATAGCTCTGCGCGAGCGGAATCTCCTGCGTCCCAAGGCGCGCGCGGTTGCCGGTCAGCGCTACCGGCGCGACGTTCATGCCGGGCGAGCCGATGAAATAGCCGACGAAAGTGTGCGCCGGCCGCTCGAACAGCTCTTCCGGGGTGCCGATCTGCACGACCTCGCCCTCATACATCACCACCACCTTGTCGGCGAAGGTGAGCGCCTCTGTCTGGTCGTGCGTGACATAGACCATGGTGAGGTTGAGTTGCCGGTGCAGCTCCTTCAGCTTGGAGCGGAGCTGCCACTTCAGGTGCGGGTCGATGACGGTGAGTGGCTCGTCGAAGAGGATGGCGTTCACGTCGGGCCGCACGAGGCCGCGGCCGAGCGAGACCTTCTGCTTCACGTCGGCGGTCAGCCCGCGCGCCCGCTTTCCCATGATCGGCGTCAGGTCGAGCATCCGCGCCACCTCGGCGACGCGCTTCTCCACTTCGACGTTCGGGACGTTGCGGTTGCGCAGCGGGAAGGCGAGGTTCTGGGCGACCGTCATCGTGTCGTAGATGACGGGGAACTGGAACACCTGCGCGATGTTGCGCTCCGCAGTCGGCCGGTGCGTCACGTCATCGCCATTGAAGAGCACGCGCCCCTCGCTCGGCGTGATCAGCCCCGAGATGATGTTGAGGAGAGTGGTCTTGCCGCA
>JAFAVZ010000032.1 GCA_019242175.1 Acidobacteriota bacterium | reverse complement strand
CGGATCCCCGTGTCATTCTGAGCCGCGAAGACGGCGAAGAATCTCCTGATACGGGCGTCGCGCGCCCGTGCCGGGAGATCCTTCGTCGTCTGCGCGACTCAGGATGACACTTGCCGAGAAGATACGCACTCAGATCCGCCTGTCATTCTGAGCCGCGGAGATGGCGAAGAATCTCCTGATACGAGCGTCGCGCGCCCGTGCCGGGAGATCCTTCGTCGTCTGCGCGACTCAGGATGACACTTGCCGAGAAGGTACGCACTCAGATCCCCGTGTCATTCTGAGCCGCGAAGACGGCGAAGAATCTCCTGATACGGGCGTCGCGCGCCCGTGCCGGGAGATCCTTCGTCGTCTGCGCGACTCAGGATGACATTAGATGAAGATCCCGCGCTTGATGAGGAACTGCTGCAGCGCCTCCGGGTCGGGGTAGCGTTCGCTGCGGTCGAGCTCTTTCAGGAATGCGCGCAACGCCGGCCGCGTGACACCCGGCGCCGACGCGAGCTCGTCGAGCTTGAGCCGGCGCAGATCGGCGACGGTCGCGATGTCGTTCTGCTCGAGGTAGGCCCGGATCGCGTCGTCCATGCCGGTGATGACGCCGTCCAATGCCGGCCCTCGCGGACGGAAGGGGCGGGCGGCCGCTCCACCGTCGACGATCGACGCCTTGCCCAACCCATGCGCCAAGCCGATCGCGTACGAAACGTCCGCGCTGAACGGCGTGCTTGCCGCGACCGCGTCGGCCGAGGCGATCAACCGATAGCCTGCATCATCGACGGGCAACGCGATGGCGCGGCAGTCGTAACCGGACGGGCGGGGGACGGAGTCGCCGAGAAGGATGCAGAGTTTCACGAGGGGATCGTAATGCCTGGTCGAGCGCGGCGATAGACGAACGACATCACAGCGGTCGCGAGGAAGAACAGGCCGACGTTCTTCCAAAGCGCGGGGATACTGAATCCGGCCGAGAGGTTCTCGCCGTTGAAGATGAGGATCGCATCGCTCCGCCACGAATACGCGAACGGGAAACCGAAGCTCTCGCACCAGCCCGGACTGCACCAGTTCATCACGTTCACGAGCGCAAATCCGAACGCGACAAAGGCGAAGGCCAGCCTCCCGCGACCGCCCGGAAATGCGAAGCGACCGATCGCAAAGAGCACAGCCACCGCGACGGCAGGCCCGTACAGGACGACGAACGAAAGATCGACGTACATGCCATGCGAGGCCAGCCGATCGTGAGTTGGCCGCGTGATCAGCTCGACGGCGGCCGGCGAGAGGAGCGTCGCAAGCACGGCGGTAGCGAGAAGAAGTCTGCGGTCGATCGGTGACGGGAAGCGCCGACGGGTGCTTGCCGCGCTCCACACCAGCGCGAGCCCCACGCCCACGACGAGCGCGGCGAAGGCATCGATCGGAATTCGCCAGATGTACATGCGCCTCTGATGAGACACGCTGCAGCGTCGCCTGGCAACCGGCACTTGACACACCACCCCGCCTGAATGAGCATTCATTCATGGCGCGTACTCAGATCCAGCCGCAGCCGACCGCCTTTCAGGGCACCTCCAAGCGCGAGCGTATCCTTCGCGCCGCCGTCGACGTCTTCGCTCGCAGCGGGTACTTCAACGCCAAAGTCTCGGAGATCGCGAAAGCCGCAGGCGTCGCGGACGGCACCATCTACCTCTACTTCGATGGCAAGGAAGACCTCCTCGTCACCATCTTCCGGGAGCACACCCGCAACTACCTGCAGTCCCTGGAGCAGCAGCTCGCGGACATCTCCCGCCCCGAGGAGCGCATCCGCGTCGCCATCCGCCATCACCTCGAGACCCTCGGCCGCGACCGCGCGCTCGCCGTCGTCTCCCAGGTCGAGCTCCGCCACAGCCTCAAGTTCATGGGCCTCTTCTCCCAGATGGAAGTCGCTGACTACCTCGGCATGATCCGCAAGATCGTCGAGCACGGTCAGGCCGAAGGCGTGTTCCGGCGGAACCTCCATCCGACGCTCGTGGCGAAGAGCGTGTTCGGCATCCTCGACGAAATGGTCACGTCCTGGATTCTCTCGGAGAAGGAGCACGCGCTCGCGGACCAGGCCGATGCAATTGCTGACCTGATCCTCACAGGCTTGCTGTGATGCGTTGCTGGTTGCTGGTTGCTGATTGCTCGCGCCTCTACGGCTGAAACAAAGACGGTACAAGTAACCAGCAACCAGCAACGAGCAACTCGCTACAATCCACCCACTTTGCGCGAACGTCTCTCCCGCCGCGACTGGATCTTCATCGGCGTCTGCGCCGCGATCTTCGCCGGCTCGCTCTTCATCGCCCTACGCTGGTTTCCCGCCGCTTTCCCCGAGGCTTCGATCGAGTTCAAGTACACGCGGGATACTTCGCAGCCGTTGGCGGAGCGCGTGCTGCGCGGCGAACGGATCAGCGTCGCCGGCCACAAGCACACGGCGATGTTCGATGACGACGACAACGCCAAAGTCTTCCTCGAGCGCACCCTCGGCCTGGAGAAAGCGAACGCCGAGATGCGCGGGAACGTGCATCTCTGGTTCTGGCATCACCGCTGGTTCGTGCCGCTGCAGGAAGAGGAGTACTCCGTCGACATCGCGCCGACGGGCGAGCTCGTCTCGTTCACGCATCACATGCCCGAGGCGCGGGCGTTGCCGGCGACGGAGCTCGGGGTGGCGCGGAAGCTCGCCGACGACTTCCTGACGCGCAACGCCATCCGCATCGACGACCTGCAGCTCGTCGCGCAGAGCGAACGGAAGCTGCCCCAACGCGTGGAGCGCATCTTCACGTTCGACTCGAAAACCGTCCGCCCGGCGAACGCGCCTTATCGGCATACGGTGATCGTCGACGGCAATGTCGTCAGCCACTACGAACAGCGCGTGAAGGTGCCGGAGCAGTGGCAGCGCTCGTATGACGAATTGCGCTCGGGGAACAACCTCGCCGGGCAATTCGACCTCGTGTTCCTGGCGATCACGATGGTCGCGGCGCTGGTCATCTTCATCATCCGCCTGCGCCGCGGCGACCTCCACATCCCGTTCCTGATCGGCGTCGCGATCGTGGCGATGATCCTCTCCGCGCTCGTCGCGTTGAACAGCTTCCCGCAGACGCTCGCCGGCTACTACACCACCGACTCCTACGGCGCGTTCCTCGCGCGCTTCGTCTTCTTCAGCGTGATTCTCAGCAGCTTCGGCGCGGCGATGCTGCTTCTCGTGATCACCGGCGCGGGCGAGGTGCTGTACCGCGAACGGCTGCCGCAACATCTCGCGCTGCCGAAGATCTGGAACCGCCGCGCCCTCACTTCGAAGCGCGTCTTCCGCTCCTTCGTCCTCGGCTATGCGCTGATGGGATTCTTCCTCGCGTACCAGGTCGTCTTCTACATCGTCGCGTCGCGCTTCGGCGCGTGGTCGCCGGCGGACGTGCCGTACGACAACAACGTGAACACGTGGCTGCCGTGGGCCGGCGTCTTGTTCGCCGGATTCTTCCCCGCGATCTCCGAGGAGTTTTTGTCGCGGGCTTTCTCGATCCCTTTCTTCGAGCGCGTGCTGAAATCGCGTTGGGCGGCGATCATCGCGGCAGGATTCATCTGGGGCTTCGGGCACGCGACGTATCCCAATCAGCCGTTCTACATCCGCGGCGTGGAAGTCGGCATCGCCGGCGTCGTCATTGGCCTGCTGATGGACCGCTTCGGCCTGTTGCCGCTGCTCATCTGGCACTACACCGTCGACGCGGTCTACACGGCGCTACTGCTGTTCCGCTCCGGCAATCCGTATTACGTCATCTCCGCCGGCGCGGCGAGCCTCGTGTTCGTCATTCCGATGGTCGTGTCGATCGCGCTCTACATCAAAAACAGAGGCTTCGTTCCAGACGACGACCTGACGAACGCCACGCTCCCGGTTTCGACGCCGCCCAGCGCTCCGGAAGAAGCGGCGCCGCGTCCGGAGCTGCCGCCGGCGATCCGCGTAACGCCGCTCAAGCTCGCTGTCACGATCGCCGTGGTCCTCGTCGCCTCGGTGCTGACGTCGCTGCGTCCCGCGACTCCGGATGACGCCGTCGATTACCGCATCACGCGCGAGCGGGCGAAGGAGATCGCCGCCGCGCACGTGCGGCTCGCCGATCCGAATGCGAAGTACGAGAAGGTGATCGCGACGACGCTCGACGGCTTTCACTCGTGGGATTCGGGGTCGCCGCGCGAGGAAGGCGGCGCGCCGGGCGGATTCGACAACATCGCGGCGACGTACCTCCTCCATCACGGCCTCACCGGGGCGCAGCTCGCGGACGTGTTCCGGCATCGCGTCGAGGCCGCCAACTACACGGTGCGCTTCTTCACGCCGATGAAGAAAGAGGAGTACTTCGTCGAAGTCGACCCCCGCACCTCCCGATCTCTCGGCTATCACAAGTACCAGAGCGAGCAGAATGCGGGGCCGCGGCTCGAGCAACTGGCGGCGCTCGCGGTGGCGATGCCGGCGTTCGCGCGCTACGGCATCGATCCGAATGCGTTCGAGCTGCAGGAGGCGCTCAGCTTCCAGCAGCCGAACCGGCGCGACTGGCTGTTCCACTTCCAGGAGCGCAAGCCGGTCGCCGGCGACGCATGGCGCCGCGTGACGATACGCGTCGCGGGCAACGAGATCACGCAGTTCACGAAGTCGATCAAGATCCCCGACGTCGAGTACCGGCTGCCGACCACCGTGCTGAACGAAGTGATGAAGGTGCTGAAGATTGCCGGCGTGCTCTCCGTCTTCGCGCTGATCATCACCGGCTTCGTGATGGCTGCAATTCGCAATCGCTTCCACTGGCGGCGCGCAGCGCGTTGGACCGCGGCGCTGGCGATCGTGCCGATCTTCCTCGCGCTCGTGCGCTACGAAGACGCGCTGTTCGGCTACAGCACATCGATCGCGTGGCAGACGTTCACGCTTTCGATGGCAACCTCGCTCGTGATGTCGATCGCGTTTCGCATCGCGATGCTGTTCCTCGCGCTGGCGGCGATCGAGACCGCGCTGCCGGAGGCGATGGACGTCTTCACGCGCGAAGGGCGCGCGCGCTTCGGCCGCTCCGCCGTGCTCGCCGCGATCACCGCGCTCGGACTCTTCCTCATCCTCCGCTCGCTCATCGCCTTCGCGATGATGCTCATCCCCTCGGCCGCGCGCGTGAACGGGATCAGCATCTCGGAGCTCGTCGCGACGCCGTTGCCGTTCGTCGTCGCTCTACTCGACGCGCTTTTCGACGCGATCACGATCTCGGCCGCGATCGCGATGTTCGCCAGCGCCGTGCAGAGCCTGCGGAAGCGCAGCTGGATCCCGGCCGTCGTGACGGTCGTCGCGTTCTTCCTCGTGCTGCTCGACAGCAACGTTCCTTCTGCCGAGGCGCCGCTGGCGATTGCTCGGGCGGCGATTGGCGCGCTGGCGATCTTCGCCGTCACGAAGTGGGTGCTGAAAGACAACGCGCTCGCGTATCCGGTCGCGATCTTCGCCGGGACCGCGTTGCAGTCGGCGTTGTCGATGCTCGGCAACGAGCGCACCGATCTGCAGATCGCCGGCTGGGCTGTCGCCTTCGTCGTGCTCGCGGCCCTCACCTGGCTCGTGATTCCGCAGCCCGAACAAGCCGATGCCTGAGTCGCTGCAGACGCGCATCCTGCGCTGGAAGTTCAACCTCTATCCCGCCTACCGCGGGACGGGTGCCCGCGTGACGTACATCGCCGCCGACTTTCACGAGATCCGCGTGAAGCTGCCGCTGTCGCTCCGGACGCGCAACTACGTCGGCACGATCTTCGGCGGCTCGATGTACGCCTCCGTCGACCCGATGTACATGATCATGCTCATCCGCCTCCTCGGCCGCGACTACATCGTGTGGGACAAGGCGGCGACGATCCGCTTTCGCAAGCCCGGCCGCACGACGCTCCGCGCGACGTTCCGCATCGAGGACGAAGAGCTCGACGCGATCCGCGCCGCAACGGAGTCGGGGTCTGCCATCGACCGCGTGTATCACGTGCAGCTCATCGATGCGGAAGGCGTCGTACACGCGGAAATCGAGAAGGTGCTGTACGTGCGGAGGAAGACGTAGGGCCGGCTCTCCAGCCGGCCCGATGAAACATGGTCGCGGCGGGCGACGCCCGCCGCATCATTCCTGGCTGCGGCCGGCTGGAGAGCCGGCCCTACATTTGGTCACGAAGTTCGACCTGCCCGCGCGGGGTGACACAATGCGCGCCGTGCTTCTCTACCTCGCCCTTCGCGCCGCGGCGTTCCTCGCCGGCGCCGTCTCGCTCGATCGCGCGCGCGCCTTCGGCCGCGCGCTCGGCTCGCTCGCGTGGCTCGTCGTGCGCACGGAACGGAAGCGCGCATTGGAGCACATCGCATTCGCCTTCCCGGACTGGAACGCACACGAACGGCGCACGACGATCAAGAAGATGTTCCGCCATCTCGGCGAGACGTTGATGGAAGTGCTGTGGCTCCCGCGTCTCGACGAAACATCGCGCGCGAGGCTCACGCAGTGGGAAGGGCTGGAGCGCCTGAAACCGTATCTCGATGCCGGCCGCGGCGTCGTCATCTTCACCGCGCACTGCGGCAACTGGGAGTGGCTGGCGAACGCATTTGGAGCGCTCGGCGCGCCGACGAGCGTGCTGCAACGCGAGCGCAACGATCCGAGACTCAACCGCTTCATCACCGAGGTGCGGGCGAAGGGCGGGGTGATCACGATCGACCGCGGGTCGGAAGCGTCCGCGCGGCAGATGCTGGGGGCGATCAAACGCGGCGCGCTGGCGTTCGTCATCGACCAGAACATCCGGACGGACAGCGTGAAGGTGACGTTCTTCGGCCATCCCGCGCTGACGCCGATCGGGCCGGCGAAGCTCGCCGTGCGCGCGGAAGCGGTCTGCGTGACGATCCTCATCGAACGCCGTGAAGATGGGACGCATCTCGCGCGCGTCAGCGAGCCCATCGAGACGAAACGCAGCGATGATCCGGTCGCCCTGGTCGCGCTCGCCACGAGGCAGATCGAGGAACAGATCCGCCGCCATCCGGAGCAGTGGGTTTGGATGCATCGGCGCTGGCGCGAGCGCCCGAAGTGGGATGTATCATCGCAACCTCCGCGATGACCGTTCCCGCTGCTCGTCGCTTTTGCCTCGTGCTGGTGAAGCCGTCTCATTACGACGACGACGGCTACGTCATCCAGTGGCTCCTCTCCGCGATTCCCTCGAACTCGCTCGCCGCGCTCTACGGCCTCGCCCGCGACTGCGCCCAACGCAAAGTCCTCGGCGAAGACGTCGCGCTGGAGATCCACGCGCTCGACGAAACGAACTCACGCGTTCGCCCGGAGCGCATCGCGAAGATGATCGAGAAGGCCGGCAGCGGGATGGTGATGCTCGTCGGCGTGCAGTCGAATCAGTTCCTACGCGCGCTCGATCTCGCGCGGCCGCTGCGCGCACGCGGCATCCAGGTCGCGCTCGGCGGCTTCCACGCGTCGGGCACGATCAGCATGCTGAACGGCGTCGACGCCGGCCTCGACGAAGCGAAGCGCCTTGGCATCAGCATCTTCGCCGGCGAAGCGGAAGGGCGACTCGAACAGGTGCTGCGCGATGCGGCGAACGGCGCGCTGAAGCCGATGTACAACTTCATGGCCGACCTGCCGTCGATCGCCGGGACGCCGATCCCGCTCATCACCGCGTTGCGCGCGTGGCGCACGGCCGGTGGCGTGACGAGCTTCGACGCCGGCCGCGGCTGCCCGTTCCAATGCTCGTTCTGCACGATCATCAACGTGCAGGGCCGCAAGTCGCGCCGCCGTTCGCCGGACGACATCGAGCACATCGTGCGCGCGAACGTGAAGCAGGGCCTGCACAGCTTCTTCATCACCGACGACAACTTCGCGCGCAACTCGGAGTGGGAAGCCATCCTCGACCGCCTCATCGCGCTGCGCGAAGAAGGGATCAAGATCCACTTCATCATCCAGGTCGACACGCTCTGCCATCGCATTCCGAACTTCATCGAGAAGTGCGCGAAGGCCGGCGTGCGGCGGGTGTTCATCGGCCTGGAGAACATCAATCCGGACAGCCTGGTCGGCGCGAAGAAGCGGCAGAACAAGATCACCGAGTACCGCAAGATGCTCCTCGCCTGGAAGCGAGCCCGCGTCCTCACCTACGCCGGCTACATCCTCGGCTTTCCCAACGACACGCAGGAGTCGATCCGGCGCGACATCGAGATCATCAAACGCGAGCTGCCCGTCGATTTGCTGGAGTTCTTCTTCCTGACACCATTACCCGGCTCCGAGGATCATCAGAAGCTGGTGCGCGGCGGCGTGACGGTCGATGCGGATCTCAACAAGTACGACTTGAACCACGTCTGCACCGCGCATCCGAAGATGTCGCAGGCGGAGTGGGAGGCGACGTATCGGATGGCGTGGGAGACGTACTACACGCGTGAGCACGTCGAGGCCGTGTTGCGGCGCAACGTGGCGATGCGCTGCAGCGCGAGCAACGCGATCCTGCTGATGACATGGTTCGGCGGCTCGATCCACATCGAGAAGGTGCATCCGCTCGAAGCGGGCTTCTTCCGCAAGAAGTTCCGCCGCGATCGCCGTCCCGGCTTCGCCATCGAGCCCATATGGCGCTTCTACCCGGCGTACCTGGCGGAGACGATCTCGAAGCTGTTCCGCTGGGGAAAGATGTACGCCGGCCTGCGGCGCATCTACCTCTCGATCAAACGCGATCCGAACCGCCTCGAGTATCAGGACGTAGCGCTGACGCCGGTGATGGACGACGACGAGGAAAAGTTGGAGTTGTTTCACACTCGGCCGAACGTTGCCGCCGCGGGCTGACGTCGCGCCGCGGCGATAATTGCGCATGTGAAACTCGGGATCGACGGCTTCTCCTACTCCGACCTCTCTGATCACGCGCGGCTCGCGGAGCTCGCGCAGTCGTTCGACGGATTCCTGCAAGGCGAAGACGCGGCGCTCTTCGCCCGCTTCGAGTCGTATCGCATCGCCATGCGCAGCGGCATCGCGCGCGGCGGACTCACACCCCCCGAAGAATCGGAACTGCTGATCGCCGCGAGCCGGCCGCTCGGCGTCTTCCTCGCGCGCCTCTTCCAGACGGACGAAGCGCCGCTCCATGCGCGCGCACAACGCGATGCCCAGGTTGCGCGCTTCAAGAAAGAGTTCGTCAGCAAACGCGTCGCGAAGGTGCAGACGCTGCGAGAAGCCGACCTCGGCGACACCGCCGCGGTGCTGACGCGGACGATCGCCGGCAACGCCGCGCACGATCCTGAGTATGCGCTCGCCATCACGGCGAATCGGTTGCTCGACCTCGAACGCGAGTATCCGCGGAACGCGAAGACGCCACCCTCGCCGGCGGTCGAAACGCGCGCGGCGCTCGAACAGCTGCGCGGCGCGTTGCGCTACTCCGGCGTCCGCTTCGATGACGCCATCACACGTCGCGAACAGCTCAGGTCGCCCGAGGCGACGGCGCGGGATGCTACGGCGATCCATGCGCTCGTCGATCTGCTCGTCCACTGGTCCGCCGCCGAATGGCGGGCCGGCAAGTTCGATGGCTGGGCGTCATTCCGGTTGCCGAAGCCGCTCGTGTTCGATCGCCTCGTGCCGACGGTGGCCATCGACGAGCACCGCGTCGGCGGCGATCCGCATCACTTCCGTCGCCGCGACGCATTCCATCTCACCGACCCGCGCGCGACGCCGCGCATGGTCGCCGACCAGGCGCACTACTGCATCTATTGTCACGAGCGGCAGAAGGACAGCTGCTCGCACGGCTTCGTCGAAAAGGGCGGCACGTTCAAGCCCAACCCGCTCGGCGTCCCGCTCGCCGGCTGCCCGCTCGACGAGAAGATCGGCGAGATGAACGCGCTGCGCACCGACGGCGCCGCGATCGCCGCGCTGGCGATCGTGATGATCGACAACCCGATGTGCCCCGGCACCGGCCATCGCATCTGCAACGACTGCATGAAGTCGTGCATCTTCCAGAAGCAGGATCCGGTCGACATCCCCCAGATCGAATCGGGCGTTTTGACCGACGTCCTCTTCCTGTCGTGGGGCTTCGAGATCTACTCGCTGCTCACGCTCTGGAATCCGCTGAACGTTCGACGCCCGGTAGCGCTCCCCTACAACGGGAAGAATGTCCTGGTCGTAGGCCTCGGTCCGGCCGGCTACACGCTCGCCCACTACCTGGCGAACGAAGGCTTCGGCGTGGTCGGCATCGACGGGTTGAAGATCGAGCCCATTGAAGAGAAGTTGCTTCGCGAGCCGATCCGTGATGTGCGCGCCGCGCTCTGGGAAGACCTCGACGATCGCATCCTCGCCGGCTTCGGCGGAGTGTCCGAGTACGGGATCACGGTGCGTTGGGACAAGAACTTCCTCAAGGTCATCCGCATCGCGCTCGAGCGGAAAAAGAACCTGCGCTTCTACGGAGGCGTGCGTTTCGGCGGCACGATCACGATCGAAGACGCGTTCGACAAGCTCGGCTTCGACCACATCGCGATCGCGGCCGGCGCCGGAACGCCGACGATCGTGCGGATGAAGAACAACCTCATTCGAGGCATCCGCAAGGCGTCGGATTTCCTGATGGCTCTGCAACTCACCGGCGCGTTCAAGAAGTCGTCGCTGGCGAACCTGCAAGTGCGTCTGCCGGCGGTTGTCATCGGTGGCGGTCTCACCGCGATCGACACCGCGACGGAGCTGTTCGCCTACTACCCGGTGCAGGTCGAGAAGATCCTCGAACGCTACACGACGCTTTGCGCCGAGGTGGGCGAGACGAACGTGCGGGCGGGCTATGACGCCGAGGAGCTCGGGATTCTGGAGGAGATGGTGGGGCATGGGCGGGCGGTACGCGCGGAACGCGAACGCGCCGCGGCCGCCGGCGAGGCGCCGAATTTCATTCCACTGGTACGAGAGTGGGGCGGCGTCACGATCGCGTATCGCAAGTCGCTCACTGACTCCCCCGCGTATCGCCTCAACCACGAAGAGGTCAGCAAGGCGTTCGAGGAAGGCATCTACTACGCGGAGAATCTATCGCCGGTAGAAGCGGTCGCAGACGACTTCGGCCACGTGCAAGAGCTGCTGTTCGAGAAGCAGATCGTGGAAGACGGACGCTGGCAGGACTCCGGCGTGATCGTGCCGCTTGCCGCGCGCTCGGTGATGGTCGCCGCCGGCACGAGCCCGAACGTGATCTACGAGAAGGAGCACCCCGGCACGTTCCAGCTCGACAAGTGGAAGCAGTTCTTCCAGGCGTTCGCTGTCTCCGGCTCGGAGCTGATCGAGATCGAGGATCCGCGCGACACGGGCTTCTTCACGTCATATCAACATCCCGGCGACGCGACGAAGCGCATCACGTTCTACGGCGACAACCATCCGCGTTACGCCGGCAACGTCGTCAAAGCCATGGCCTCGGCGAAGCACGGCTATCCGCACGTCGTCTCGCTCTTTCCGTCGTTGGAACCTGCCGATGAAGCGCAATGGACGGCGCTCGTCGAACGCCTCGACGACGGCCTCGTCGCGCGCGTGCATCAGATCAATCGCCTGACGCCGACGATCGTGGAAGTCGTCGTGCGCACTCCGTTCGCCGCGGAGCACTTCGAGCCCGGACAGTTCTTCCGTCTGCAAAACTACGAGGCGCACGCCCGTTCCGTGAGCGGCGCGACGCTGGCGATGGAAGGCATCGCGCTCACCGGCGCGTGGACCGATCGCGAACGCGGCCTGCTGTCGCTGATCATCCTGGAGATGGGTGGCTCCTCGCGCCAATGCGCGTTGTTGCAGCCCGGCGAGCCGGTCGTCGTGATGGGCCCGACCGGCGAGCCGACGGAGATCCCCCGCAACGAAACCATCCTCCTCGCCGGAGGCGGCCTCGGCAACGCCGTGCTGTTCTCGATCGCGAAGGCGCTGAAAGACGCCGGCTGCCGCGTCATCTACTTCGCCGGATACAAGAAAGCCGCGGACGTGTTCAAACGCGACGAGATCGAAGCCGGCACCGACCAGGTGATCTGGGCCGTCGACGTCGGCGACCCGATCGAGCCCCGCCGCGAACAAGACCTGCAGTTCGTCGGCAACATCGTGCAAGCGATGGCGTGGTACGCGTCGCAGCCACGACAGTTCGATCTCCGCGAGGTGTCCCGCATCATCGCGATCGGCTCCGACGGCATGATGCGCGCGGTGAAAGACGCCCGCCACGGCGTGCTCGCGCCTTTCCTGTCGCCCACGCACGTCGGCATCGGCTCGATCAACTCCCCGATGCAATGCATGATGAAACAGGTTTGCGCGCAGTGCCTGCAACGCCACGTCGACCCTGCGACCGGCAAGGAGACATTCATCTTCAGCTGCTTCAATCAGGACCAACCGCTGGACGCCGTGGACTTCACGAACCTCCGCGCCCGCCTACGCCAAAACACGGTGACGGAGAAGCTGACGAACCTGTGGCTGACGAGACTGTTGGCGATGGAGGAGGCGGGGGTGGAGATGTGATGGACAATTTCGAGGAAGCGGTCGCTGCGCTGAACGACCTCAAAGCGCGGCAGGTGGTTGCCGAATATGCGCTCGGCGGAGCGATGGCATTGCTCTTCTGGTCGGAGCCTGCGGCCACATTCGATCTCGACGTGTTCGTCATCCTCGACCAACCCGGCTTGCTTGTTTCTTTGGAGCCGATCTACTCCTGGGCGCGAGAAAACGGGTATTTCGAGCACGCCGAGCACATTCTCATCGCCGGCATTCCCGTCCAGCTGATCCCAGCGCCCAACGAGCTTGCGCGATCCGCGATCCTCGAAGCGGCCGATCTCCGCTACGGCACAGAACCAGTGCGCGTCATCCGTCCCGAATATCTGATTGCGATGTATCTGGAAGAGTCGGCTCGAACACGAAAACGGATGGAGCGCGTGGCAACGCTGCTCGACGAAGGAACGTTGGATCGTGCCTTACTCGACGGTATTCTGATGAAGTACGACCTCCGTCTCCCTTGAAATGACGACTTCTCTCCAACGCCTACGGGACGGCAAACGCGAGCTCCGCCGCCATCGCGCGACGATGAGCATCGAGGAGAAGGTGCGTCAGGTCGTCGAACTGCAGAAGATCCACATTGCGATCGTCGGGCAACGACGTCCGTTGCGAGCCTTGGAACGCGTGTGGCGGCTCGACAAGGACTCGTCGCCCGCACCGAGTTAGGATGAAGCCATGAGAATGACGAGCGGCCACGTAGTGAACGGGAAGATCGTCGTGGATGACCTCGAGGAGCCGTTGGACGAAGGGGCGGAGGTGATCGTCGGGATTCCGGGCGGCGAGCGCGAGCTCTCCGCGGAGGACGAGGCGGAGCTGGAGGAGCGCATGGCCGCAATCCAGCGCGGCGAATTCATCACTGCGGAAGAGTTGCTTCAGCAGCTCCGCCGAGGCTGATGCGCCATCGCGTCATCATCAGCACTCGCGCAGTCCGAGAAATCGATGCCGCCGAACAATGGTGGCGACGCAATCGTCACAAAGCACCGAACGCGTTCGGCGAAGAAATTCAGCGAGCGATCGGCCTTCTGCGCGACGAGCCTGGCGTGGGTGTCCAGGTAAAGTCCAAGCGGCTTGTCGGCGTCCAGCGCATATGGCTCAAACGAATCCGCTATCACCTCTACTACCGACTCGACGACCGTTCACGAGTCGAGCTCCTCGCTCTATGGCACACGAGCCGCGGACGCAAGCCCTCCCTCTAACCGCGCTTCCCGCACCGCCGCCCGCCCGGCGAATGCCGCGGGCAAGCCGACGAACAGCATGTGGCCCAGGATGCCGTTGAGCAGCACGGCGAGGCTGACGCGGCCGCCGCTGCGCGCGTTCGAGAGCGGCACCACGACGTAAGTCATCACGAGCCACGCGCCGAAGCCGTAGGCGAGGCCGCAGGCGATGGGATATTCGACGAGCAGGGGGATGCGTTTCGCGAGGAAGTAGTAGGTCAGCACGATGCACGTCGCGATAAACGTGTGCAGCGCGGCGCCGAGGATTGCAGTGGGCCAGCCGCCGGCGATGGCGGCGTCGCGGCCGAGGAGGCCGGCGGCGACGCTGTGGAAGATGCGCATCGGCCGGACGTCGCGGTAGAAGTACCAGAACGTGATCGCGTCGGTGATGTCGAGGGCGGCAAGAGTGAGGCTGCCGATGATGAACGCACGTCGCATGCGCGTATGAGGCGCCGCGGGCGGGCGCGGCCGCAAGATGCGACCGCGCGGAGTTCACGGCAACGTCACTCTCCCGACGGCTCTTCGTTGCCGCCGCCCTTCGCCGCCGCGGTCAGGAGACCGGCAGCCGCGATGAGTGCCAGCACGCCGCCGTAGAACATCGTCGGCTTCGACTGGGCGGATGATTTCAGCTTCGACGCCGAGTTGCGGGCGAGATCGCGGGCCTTGTCCAGGATCTCCATCAGGTCCGCTTCCTCGATCTGCTTCCCGACGTTGTTGCCGAGCTGGCTGCGCCAATTGTGCACCGCCGACTGCACCGTGTTCTCGTCGATGCCGACCTTGCGCAGCAGGCCCATCACGCCTTCGGATTCGCTCGCCGAGGTCATACCGACGGGCTGGGAATTGCGTTCGGATGTGTTCGTCATGAAGCCCTCCTTTGCGACATTTATTTGCAATGGAGTTGCCGGTTTGGGGCGGTTTCGCGGGGAGATACGAGGCATCGAAGGAGGGCCTTCGCTCGAAGTGTCATCCTGAGCCGCGCAGACGGCGAAGGACCTCCTGATGCGGGCGAACACCGCCCAAGCTGGGAGATCCTTCGCCGTCGACGCGGCTCAGGATGACATCGCTGCCTGAGCGCCGTTTGCGTCTGAGCCTCATGGACGACCTCCCCTCCATCGCCACGACCGTAGCGCTCGCCATCCTGCCAAAACTCCTCTCGCTACTGGCTCGTAACCACCGCGTCGAACGCCTTTGCTAGACTCCGGCGCCATGCGTCGATTGCTTCTTCTGCCGCTTTTCCTGACCATCGCCTGCATGAACCAGCCGGAATCGAAGACGGCGACCGCGCCCGCCGAAGCCAAAGCCGATGCGGCGCCGATCGTCCAGGCCTACGTCCTCGACTTCCTCCGCCACAACCCGAGCGTCAACACCTACCTCGGCGGCGCCGGGCTCGATCCGTCGCTCCAGGAAGTCGACGGGCGCCTGCGCGATCACTCGCAGGCGGCGCTCGATCAGGAAGACAAGTGGCTCGCAGACACGCAGCAGAAGCTCGAGGCTGCGGCGCCGAGCACGGACCGCGACGTCGCCCTCGCCCAGATCCGCTATCAGCTGCATCTGCATCAGGTGCGCAAGTATCAGCAGCGCTCTGTCGACACCTACACCGACGAGCCGTTCCGCGCAATCGACTTCCAGCTCCAGGGCATGACCCAGACCGGCCCGACGACGTACGGCTCGGGCGCGGAGTGGAACCTCGTGATCCAGCGCCTGAAGGCGATTCCGCCGTATCTCGCGAACGCGCAAGCGCAACTGCGCGCGGGCATCGACGCGAAGAACACCGCCGACTACCGCATGCTCTTCCGCAACGGCATCACGACTGCGGAGAGCTCGGCGAAGTACTTCGAGACGACGCTGCCGAAGCTCGCCGAGGAGCGCGTCGCGCAAGGTGCGGATCGGGACAAGACGGTCGCCGCGGTCAAGCAGGAGTCGGCGAATGCGGCGAAGGCATTCACCGACTTCCGCAACTTCATCGCCACGACGTTCTTCGACGACGCGTCGAAGGAGACGGGCATCAAAAAAGAGTTCGGCGGCGATCGGTTTCCGTTCGGCGAGACCGAATACAACTGGGCGCTGAAGAACAACCTGCAGATCGACAAGACGGCGGCGCAGCTCTACGAAGAGGCATGGCCGATCGTCGAGCAGACGCAGAAGGACATGACTGCGCTCGCGCGGGAGATCGGCGCGAAGCACAAGTGGCCGTTGCCGGCGGATGACAAGGAAGCGGTGCGCGCAGTCTTCGATCAGCTCGGGAAGGATTCCCCGAAGTCCGATGCGGAGATGGTGAAGTGGTACAGCGACGCCGCGTTCCGCCTCGTCGACTACTCGCGCAAGACGGGGCTCTTCGACGTGCCGGCGGATTACAAGCTCGAAGTCGTCGAGACGCCGGCGCCGTTGCGCGCGTCCATCGACGGCGCGGCGTACTATCCGGCGCCGCCGTTCAAGACGACGGGCGTCGGGCGCTACTACGTCACGCCGACGGACAACGATCCGGCGCTGCTTCGCGAGAACAACCGTTCCGCGGTCGCCGACCTCTCCGCGCACGAAGGCTTCCCCGGCCACGACTGGTACTACAAGCTGCTCCAGGCCGACAAACCGTCGCCGGTGCGTTGGCTGACGCCCGGCTCGGTCGAGGACTCCTCCTCGATGTGGGAAGACTCGATGCCGGCGGAAGGCTGGGGCCTCTACGCCGAGGCGCTGATGGCCGAGCCGGCGAACGGCGCGCCGAACGGGTTCTACACGCCGGAGGAACGTCTCTACCAGCTGCAGGGAAAGCTCTATCGTGACTTGCGCGTCCGCGTCGACACCGGAATCCACACCGGAAAGATGTCGTACGAAGAGGCGACCGATCTCTTCTCCCAGGTCGTCGATTTCCGAGCCGGTTCCTGCCGCGACGCCAACCTCTCCGAGGGGAAGAGGGCGAGTTGCGGGAGCTCGGAACGGGCGATCTTCCGCTACTCCAAGTGGCCCACCCAGGCCATCACCTACCGCCTCGGTAAAGACCAGATCTACGCCCTGCGGAACGAGGCGAAGCAGAAGCTCGGCGACAAGTTCGACCTTAAGAAGTTCCACCTGCTCTTCATCAAGCAGGGGACGATTCCGACCGGCTACTTCCGCGACGAGTTGATGAAGCAGCTCGGAGCGCAGTGAACGGATGGAGCAACGCTGGTACGCAGGCCTCCCCGTCGTCGGCTCGCGCGAGCTGACGGCGGAGGAGCGCGTCGCGATCGAGGCGACGTTCCGCTCGCTCGCGCGCACGACCGCGCTCAATGCGCTGTTGCTCATCGGCGTTTCGGTCGTGATCCTGATCGCGATGAACGTCAGCCAGGTCGCGGACTACGTCGGTCCGCTCATCCTCGGCGTCAGCCTGGGCGCGATGCGTCTCGTGCCGAGCATCCGCTGGTATTCGGTCGTATCCGTGTGGCGCATCCGGCGCGACCTGCGCGAAGGTGTGATCGAGAAGTGCGAAGGCGGCGGGATGCGCATCGAGGTGCTGCCCCATTCGGCGCTCATCTGGCGCTTGAACGATCGCCCGACCGAGCTCCCACGCTTCGCGCATGCCGCGACCACCGCCCCTCCGCCCGCCCACGCCGCGCTCGCCGCGCAGTTCGTGAAGCCGGCGACGGACGATGGCCGCGTGCTCATCCACCAACGCGCCATGACGGCCGAGGAGGTGGCAGAGCTCGAGGCGCTCGCACCGCCGATCCGCGTCGTGAATGCCGCGCTCGCGGCGGTGATGATCGCCGGCGCGGTCGTGACGTCGATCGTTGCGTTGCGCGGCGAGTCGAGCTCGCTCTTCACGCCGTTCGCGTTCACGCTGCTCGCGTTCTGGACGACGCGAAGCATCGTGCGCGCGTGGCGCGGACGGCGAAAAATTGCGCCCGACCTGCGCGCCGGCTACGTCGTGATCGTGCGGCTGCGCGAGGAGTCGGGCGAGTTGAGCGAGGCCGAGGAGTACTTGCCCGGGTCGCGGATGCTGTGGACCGTCAGCGGCGCGCCGGCGCAGTGGCGGATGACGCTGTCCCGTCGATCCTCCTGAGCCGGCACGGCCGGCTTCGTTTGTTGGCCCAGCCTCCACGAGGCTTGGCGTCATCTCGCCACTTTTCCGTCGGCCTTCCGGAGCCGGCACGGCCGGCTTCGTTTGTGGGCCCAGCCTTCACCAGGTTTGGCGTCACCTCGCGACTTTTCCGTCGGTCTTCCGGAGCTGGCACGGCCGGCTTCGTTTGTGGGCCCAGCCTCCACGAGGCTTGGCGTCACCTCGCGACTTTCCCGTCGGTTTTCCGGAGAAAGGCGACCAGCGCGTCGTTGAAGGCCGGCGCGTTCTCCCACATCGGCATGTGCCCGGCGCGCGGAATCACGACGAGCTCCGCGTGCGGCACTTCCGCGAACACCTCGTTCGCGTAGACGAGCGGCACGAGCGGATCGCGATCGCCCCAAAGCAACAGCATGGGCACTCGGAGCTGGCGAAGGAGCGGACGGACGTCGTCTCGCATCAGGCGACGCAGGCCACGCACGATGGCGAAAGGGCTGTTGCGGAAGAGATCGCGCCGGACCATGAGCGCCATCGATGCGAGGCCGGTGAGCGTCAGCGTGTTGCGCACGTGGCGGCGGAGGTGGAACGGCAAGCCGGTCGACGAAACCAACGTCAGCGAGAGGACGAGATCGGGACGCAGCGCCGCGAGGTGGATCGCCAGCTGGCCGCCCATCGAGTTGCCCACGATGTGCGCCGGCTCGGCAAGCCCGCGGGCGAGCGCGGTGGCGGCCTCGTCAAAAGGAGCGTCCAGGTGCAAATCGAGAGCGGACGGGCTGAAGCCCGCCGCCACGAAGGCCGCGAGGTTGTGGCGCCATCAGTCGGGGGCGCCACCGAGACCGTGGAGCAGAACGACGGGCCGGCTCACCGCCCGAGGCGGTTTTGTTCCACCATCAGACAACGGTCCTGCACCACCTTGATCCCGGCCTCCGCAAGCTTCTTGGCGGCCTCATCATTGCGAATCCCGAGCTGGAACCAGACGCTCTTTGGTTTCGCGGCGATGATGTCGTCCAGGTGAGGCGGGATGTCGTTCGGGCGGCGGAACACGTTCACCATGTCGATCGGGCGGCCGATGTCCGCGAGCTTGCGGAAGACGGGGCGGCCGAGGATCTCGGTCACTTCCGGGTAGTAGACGGGGACGGGAATGATCTCGTATCCAGCTTCGGCCATGTGCTCGGGCACGTAGAAAGCGGCCGTGCCGGAGTGCGACTCCGGCTTGATCCCAAGGACGGCGATGGTCCTCGTGTCACGGATCAGTTGCAGGATATCCTCACTGTTGGTGATCAGATTCGCAGAGGATGTAGACATAAGTGCGTGAAGGCTATCGCAAAGGCAATTCCAACGGGGCCCTACCCGGAATTTCACCTCGGCCCGCCGGCATTTTCATCGGACGCTCCAACACTCCGAATAACCATCAAAACGAGGTGCTGATGAAACGAACGCTGTTCGCCGTCGTCCTCCTGCTACTCGCCTTCCAGACCTTCGCGGCCGACGGCACGCGGCGCTATCTCGTGACCTCGCGCGGCACCGCGCCGATGCGCGAGTCGTTCCGCCAGCTCGACGAACAGGTCACGACGGGTGCGCGGAGCTACCGCAATTTCCCCCGCGTCCAGGTCGCGGCGGTCAACCTGACCGATGACGAAGCGGCGTCGCTGCGCGCGGAAGGGAACATCGTCGAGCCGCTGATGGAGCGGCATCT
>JAFAVZ010000396.1 GCA_019242175.1 Acidobacteriota bacterium | reverse complement strand
GCGCGGCGCGAGCCAGCCGAGGCCGTAGAGGCGGTTGCCCATGGCGGCGAGGGAGGGGAAGGAGTTCTCGATGATGACCGCCCGCGCGTTGCGCTGCGTAGCGACATACGCCGCGTAAGGACCGCCGAGCGACTCGCCGTAGAGGACGACGTCTTCGCGTTTCATGGCGTCGTACGCCGCGAGCGCGTCCTGGAACAATGCCTTCTCGGACGGCGTGCCTTCACTCTTCCCGTAGCCGCGCCAGTCAAAGACGAAGACGCTGACGCCGCGCTTCGCGAGCTCCGCGGCCGTCGACGCGCGGTCGGTGATGTTGCCCGCGTTGCCATGAAACCAGACGATGAGGGGCCCGTTCGCGCGAAAGAGCCAGCCGTGGAGCTTCACGCCATCCGCCGCCTGGAACCAGACGTCTTCCGGCTGCACGCCGTACGCCGTCTTGTCGTAGTTCCCATCCTTGCTCGGGAAGAAGAGCGACGTCGAGCGCAGGTACTGCGTGAACAGCCAGAGGCCGGCGATCCCGAGAACGAGGGCGATGAGAAGCGACACCATCCGGCGGCCGATCATGCGGCAAATGTAGGGCCGGCTCTCCAGCCCGCCCCGTGTTAATCCTGGGCCGGCCGGAGAGCCGGCCCTACATTGTCTGCTTTCCTCTACGCCGACAGCCGTTCCCAATCGCCGTCCGGCGCGTCCATCGCCAGCGCGAGGCCGCCGTCGGAGCCGACGAACACCGGGTCCTGCATGTACGTCACCTTCCCGCCGCCGACCTGTTTCAGCGCATCTTCCAGCGCCTGAGGCAAGCCGCGGATCAGACCGCCGCCGCCGCTGAGGATGATGTTGTTGCGCACGCGTTCCTGGAACTCGGGCTCCACGCGGGCGAGCAGGTCGAGCATCGTCTCGATCACCGGGCCGACGAGCGTCTCGCACGCGGACCGCACTTCGTTCGTGATGTCGAGCTCCGTCGGCACGCCCTTCACCGGCGCCGTCACGGACGCGCGCAGCGGCGGCTTGCCCACGTAGCTGAACTTCTCCTTCCACTCCCGCACCATGAACACCGTCACGTTCGCCTGGGGGAAGCGTTCTTCCATCAGCTTGAGCAGCTGCGAGTCGACGGAGTCGCCGGCGATGGTCAGCGTCCGCTGGTCCTCTTCCGTCGGATAGCGGCCCTTCATCACGCAGAAGTCGGTCGTGCCGGCGCCGATGTCGATGATCATCGTGTGCAGCAGCGCATTGAGCCCGTATGCCACGGCGAACGGCTCGGACACGATCATCAGACTGTCGACGATGCCCTTCATCGCATTGCGCAGGTACTGCTTGTTCGTCCGCAGCGCCGCGGCCGGAACGCCGACTACCGCGCGCACCCGATTCGTGCCGATGCGGCCGTTGTTCGTCACGCCGACGAGACCGAGGAGATGCTTGAGCAGCTCGCGGACGGCCTCGACGTCTTTCTCCGAGCCTTCCTTCAGCAGGCCGCGCTCGAGCGGGCGATGGAGGTCGAGCATGGTGCGGTTCGCCACGGCCTCGTGGCCGATCAGGACGCTGCGCTTCAGCACCTTGCGCGCGACCATGTCCACCGGCCAGCCGACGAAGCTGTCGACGAGGAAGCGTTCGCCGTTCGAGCCGGAGATCGCGCTGCGGGAGGTGCCGAGGTCGATCCCGACGTGCAGGAGCTCGGAGTTGTCATTCAGCATTCGTGACGTTTCCCTTCATCCTTGATTCGCATACGCCCGTATCCCGTGATACAGCGCCTCGGCGATCTGCTGTCGATATTCGGGCTTGCCCAGCATCGAAGCCTCGCGTTCATTCGAAAGGCATCCGACCTCGGCCAGGATGGCCGGCATTTCCGTCGCGACCAGCACGAGGAACGGCGCGCGTTTCACGCCCCAGTTCTCCAGGCCCGGATCGCTCTTGCGCAACTTCGTGAAGAGCTGCTCCTGCACGGCGGCGGCGAGACGCTGCGATTCGCTGCGCCGCGCGTCGGCGTACACGCCGTCGAGGAGCTTGCGGAGGTCGGCGACGGAGTAGCCGGAGACGCGGTTCTCATCCGCCGCGAGTTTCGTCAGCGACGGATCGCTGGTCGGGCCGAGGTAGTACGTTTCGACGCCGTGGCTCGCGGTGTGGGCGAGGATCGAGTTGACGTGGATCGAGAGGAAGATGTCGCTCGACGACTCGTTCGCCAGGCGCGCGCGTTCACGCAGCGGGATGAGGCTGTCGCCGCCACGGGTGATGACGACTTGGAAGCCGTTGGCCTGCAGGATCGTCGAGAGGCGCGAGGCGACGTCGAGCGTGATGTCCTTCTCCGCAAGGCGGACGACCGAGGTGGCGCCGGGGTCGTTGCCGCCGTGGCCGGCGTCGATCACGACGCGGCGGACGGCGAGCGGGAAGGCGTGCGTGTCGACGGGCGTGAGCGAGTCGACCGTCGGTGGACCGATCGGCTTGATGCGGACGCGGGGCGCGTCGCCGAGGACCGAGGCTTTCGCGATCGTGTCGTGCTGCGCGGCGGGGCTGTTGCCGAAGTAGGTGGCGGCGCCGAGGGTGAGGGGAACGAGGAGGACGAGAGGCGCGCGGCGGAGCCAGGTGTGGAGCATCCTCTTCGCCGGCCGCAACGCACGCGGCGGCCCGCCCCGCATCGTGTCGAGGTTCTCCGCGACCGCCTCGGCCAGCAGCCGACGCTTCACTCGATCGACCGGTTCCCGCCCCATCCCGCAGCATTCTAACGGTTTCGGGGCCGCGATTCCCTTTTCAGAGCCGCTTTCCGCGACATGGAGAAGCCGCTCTTCGCGTACCAGTTGTAGTAGCCGGAGAGCCCGTCGAGATCGGGGAAGAGGGCGAAGCGGTTGACGCCGAAGTAGTCGAGCTCCTGCAGGAGGCGCGCTCGGCGGCGGCCGTCGATGACCAGGCTGGCCGTTTTACCGACGGCCGGAAACGCGGGGATCTCGAGGTCGGGCGGGGAGTGGAGCGTGAAGAGGCCGAGCTGCGTCGTGATGCGCGCGGCGATCACGCGCGGCCGATAGACGGCGATGCCTTCGAGCTCGCCGAGCTTTGCGTCATCGACATAGGCGTTCGGCTGGAGCATGTGGATCACCGCGTCGTCGGCGCTGTCTTCTTCGATGGCGAAGAAGGCGGCGGTGAGCGGATTGAGCGTCCAGTCCAGGAGGCGCGTAGCGAGGCCGTGATGCTGGGCGACGGCGAGCCATTCGAGGTCGGTCGTCGGCTGCATGGCGACGAGCGGGACGGCCCGGCGGCGCCAGGCGTCGAAGAAGGCGAGATCGCCTCCGTCCTGTGGCCACACGATGCGTCCCGCTTTCGGCGCGAGCTTCCAGGCGACCGAGCCGTGGCCGCGGAAGAGCCAGCGATTGCCGACAGTCATGAACGCTTCGAGCGCGCGGGCCAGCTCGTGGAACGATCGAATTTTCGCCATTTGTCCGGATTCTCGCAGACTTCGCGGGTTTCGCGGAGGAACCGGCCTCTGTCGTGCATCGGTCTCGATTCCAATGGCCGACACGAATCTGCGCGTCCCGTTTGCGACGCTGCTCAAGATCGCGCTTTTCGGGCTTTTGTGCTTCGCGGTGTACGAGCTCTACGCGGTGCTGGTGATGGTCGTGATCGCCGTGCTCCTGGCGGTGATGCTCGCGCCGATCGTGGCCTGGCTGACGAAGCATCACGTAAGGCGCGGGGTGGCGATCGGCCTGATCGCCCTGACGCTCTTCGGCCTGCTCGCGTTCTTTCTCGCCGTGATCATTCCGTCGATGGGTGCGCAATTGAAGCAGGTGAGCAGCGATCTTCCGAAAGTCACGGCGCAAATTGCACAGCGCTTCCCGATGGTCACGCCGCTGTTGCGGGATGTGGAACGCCCGCCGGACGCCGGCCAGATGCGCGGATGGCTCCTGCGCAGCCTGACCGTCGGACAATACGCACTCGAGGCATTGAGCGCCGTGGTGCTCGTGCTCGTTCTGGCCATCTATCTGCTCGTCGAAGGAACCGCCGTTTACGAATGGCTGGTGAGTTTCGCGCCGGCGCCGCACCGGCCGAAATGGCGGCGGACGGCGGACGAGACGGAGAAAGTCATCCAGGCGTACATGCGCGGGCAGGTGATCACCTGCGTCCTCTGCTCCATCGTCGCGTTGGTGACTTTGACGCTGCTGCATGTGCCGGCCGCATTGCCGCTCGCGGTGCTGGCGTTCTTCTGCGATCTGATCCCCGTCGTCGGCACGATCATCATGACCGTGCCGGCGGTGCTCCTGGCGATGATGGTCGGCCCGGCGCAGGCCGCGACGGTCTTCGTCGTCTACATGGCCTATCACCTCGTGGAGAGCTACTTCATCATCCCGCGCATTTACGGCGGACAGATGCGCCTCTCGACGCTCACCGTGCTGCTTTCGATCACCGTCGGCGGTGCATTGGCCGGCGCGGTGGGCGCGGTGCTGATCCTGCCGTTTGTCGCGGCCTATCCGATCGTGGAGCGCATCTGGCTGCGGCCGCTGCTGCCGGAGGATACGGTCGCGCGGCACGAGGCGATCGAGGGCGACTGAGCGGGAATCATCGGGTAGAATGCCGGCTTTCCTCCGCGCGCCGGCTGCCCGGCCGCGCCCGAACCAACCGAAGGAGCTCCACTGCAATGACCGCGATACTGGAACCCACGAGTCAGAAGAACGTCCATCAATTCGAGGCTGCGACCTCCGCCGGCCGCGAGCCGTTCAAAGTCAAAGACCTCTCCCTCGCCACCCTCGGCCGCGCCGAGATCCGCCTCGCCGAGCACGAGATGCCCGGCCTCATGGCCGTGCGCGAGAAATACGCCGCCGAAAAGCCGTTGGCCGGCGCGAAGGTCATGGGCTCGCTGCACATGACCGTCCAGACCGCCGTCCTCATCGAAACCCTCCATCTCCTCGGCGCCGACGTGCGCTGGGTTTCCTGCAACATCTTCTCGACTCAGGACAGCGCCGCCGCGGCGGTCGTCGTGGGACGCCCGGAAACGAACGGCACGGCCGAGAATCCGCGCGGCATCCCCGTTTTCGCCTGGAAGGGCGAGACGCTCGAGGAGTACTGGTGGTGCACGTCCGAGGCGCTTCTGTGGCCGGATGGCAGCGGCCCGACGCTGATCGTCGACGACGGCGGCGATGCGACGCTCCTCGTGCACAAAGGCGTCGAATTCGAGGGCAAAGGCCACGTGCCGGAGTTCAATGAAGCCGACGAGCCGGAAGAGTGGGGCGTGATCCTCGACCTTCTGCGCAACGAGATCAAGCGCGATCCGCAGCGCTGGACGCGCGTGGCGAAAGACATCAAAGGCGTTTCCGAGGAGACGACGACCGGCGTGCATCGCCTGTATCAGATGCAGGAAGCCGGCGCGCTGCTTTTCCCCGCGATCAACGTCAATGACTCGGTCACGAAGTCGAAATTCGACAACATCTATGGCTGCCGCCACTCGGTGATCGACGGCCTCAATCGCGCGACGGACGTGATGATCGCCGGCAAGCTGGCGGTCGTGGCCGGCTACGGCGAAGTGGGCAAGGGCTGCGCGCAGGCTCTGCGCGGCCAGGGCGCCCGTGTCGTGGTGACGGAGATCGACCCGATCTGCGCGCTGCAGGCGGCGATGGAAGGCTACGAGATCAAGACGCTGGAGAGCGTGGTGGAGCGGGCGGACATCTTCGTCACCGCCACCGGCAGCAAGGACATCATCACGGCCGAGCACATGGCGCGCATGAAGCACAATGCGATCGTCAGCAACATCGGCCATTTCGACAACGAAGTGGACATGGCCGGCCTGCGCAAGTATCCGGGCGTCAAGCGGGTCAACATCAAACCCCAGTACGACGAATGGGTTTTCCCGGACGGCCACAGCGTGCTGATCCTCGCCGAAGGCCGCCTCATGAATCTCGGCTGTGCGACCGGACATCCTTCCTTCGTGATGTCGGCCTCGTTTACCAACCAAACGCTTGCCCAGCTCGCGCTTTGGCAGAACAAGGGCGAATATCAGAACGAGGTCTATGTGCTTCCCAAGCAGCTGGACGAGGAAGTGGCCCGTCTGCACCTCGCGCACCTGGGCGTG
>JAFAVZ010000279.1 GCA_019242175.1 Acidobacteriota bacterium | reverse complement strand
CGGCGACGTCTTCGATCGGCACTTCGGGATCGACACGGTGTTGATAGAGGAGATCGATCGTTTCGATGCGCAACCGCTGCAGCGATCCTTCCGCCGCGCGGCGGATGTTGTCCGGCTTGCTGTTGAGTCCCGGTTGCTGCTTGCCGTCGTCATCGATGTTGAAGCCGAACTTCGTCGCGATGACCACGCGGTCGCGCAGCGGTTCGAGCGCTTCGCCGACCAGCTCCTCGTTGGCGAACGGTCCGTAGACCTGCGCCGTGTCGAAGAATGTGACGCCGCGATCGACCGCGGTCCGGATGAGCGCGATCATCTCCTGCTTGTCCGCCGCCGGCCCGAGGCCGAACGACATGCCCATACATCCGAGTCCGAGGGCGGAGACTTCGAGATCTGCGAGTTTGCGTTTTTGCATAGTTGTCCTTGCAAGCTCACTGTAAGCATCACGCGCGCCGATACTTTGTTCGAAAGAGTCAACTTCTTGCCCAAACGTCGCGAAATCCGCAAAGGGCCCGATCGACGATGCAGCTGTACTTTCTCATGAGCTGCTACGATCGTTCCCGATGTTGCCGAAGTTCGAGCACGAGATTCGCGACCCGGTGCACACGTTCATTCGGGTTTCTTCCGACGAACGACGCGTCATCGATTCACGAGCTTTTCAGCGTCTGCGCCACATCCACCAGCTCGCTTTGACGTTTCTCGTTTACCCGGGGGCCACACATCGACGCTTCGAGCATTGTCTCGGTGTGATGGATCTGGCCGGTCGCATCTTTGACGTAGTCACGCGGCAGCCTCGCCACCCGGACGTTCAGCAGGTGTTCCCATCCGATAAGGAGCTGGATTACTGGCGCACCGTGGTCCGCATGGGCGCTCTCTGTCACGATCTCGGCCACATCCCCTTCTCCCACGGCGCGGAGGCGGTCCTGCCCAAAGGTACGCACCACGAACAACTCTCGGTCGACGTCATCCTCAGCGACGAGATGCGGGCGATCTGGTCGACGATGAAGCCTCCGCTGGAACCGCTCGACGTTGCCAAGGTCGCTGTCGGTCTGAAGGACTGGCCGCGGGATCCGAAAGAATTCACGCCGTGGGACGAGCTGCTGACGGAGGTCGTGACCGGAAACGCTTTCGGCGCGGACCGTGCCGACTACCTGCTCCGAGACTCTCATCATGCAGGGGTCGCTTATGGTCATTTCGATCACCACCGGCTGATCGATACGCTCCGGGTCCTGCGAGCGCCAGGAACGGGCAAGCCGACGATCGGAATCGAACGCGGCGGCATGCATGCTGCCGAGGGGATGCAGCTCGCGCGCTATTTCATGTTCGAACAGCTCTACTATCATCGTGTCCGCCGCGCACTCGACCTGCACCTGCGCGATTTTCTTCGCGCAATCCTTCCGGGCGGTGTTTATCCAACGCGAATCGACGACCATCTGCAACAGACAGACAACGAGATCCTGGTGGCGATGACAGGAGCAGCGAAGGATGAGCGTCATCCCGGCTCTGCTGCCGCTCGACGCATTCTCCAGCGGCAGTTCTACCGCGTGCTTTACGAACCTACGCAGGACGATCTCAGTACGAACATCAACGCCGTCGAAGCAGTTCAGCGCGCCGCGGAAGCTCAGTTCGGCGTTCACATGGTTGCGCGCGACCGGGAAGCGAAGCCGGCGAAACCGATGGACTTTGCAGTACTGCGCGACGATGGCCAGATCGTCTCTTCTCTTCAGGAGTCCAAGGTTCTCGATCACATTCCGGCGGCTACGTTCGACCGTGTTTTCATCATCCCGGAACTGCGCGGCGAGGCCGAACGGTGGTTGGCGCAGAACCTCCGAGGTATCCTACAGATGCGCATCGAGGAGGAACCATGACGTCGGATGAGTTGAGGGACTGGGCGATTCTCGGCCGGATCGTCGAACGGGTTGAAGAGCAAAAGCGATTCTGCGGCGAGACCCTCCTTCAAAAGTCCACGTATTTTCTGAAAGAGATGTTCAAAGCTCCCGTCAGTGCGCCGTTCCGTATCTACTACTACGGACCTTTCTCCTTCGATCTTCGGGACACACTCGCGACCATGGAAGCGCACGACGTGGTGCAAACAGTGCCTCACGAGTGGGGTGCCACCTACCGCATCGGCCGCCGCTACGCACAAGTGAGAGATCGTTTCCCGCGCACGCTGCAGGAGCTCGAACCGGCGATCGACTGGATCATGCGCGAGCTGGCTCCGCTAGGGGTCAAGGAGCTGGAGCCACTCGCCACCGCGCTCTTTCTCAAGCGCGAGCAGCCCGACGCGAATGACGAAGCACTCGCGGCGCGTCTCCACGAGATCAAGCCCCACGTTTCGATCGATTCGGCGCACGAGGCCTTGCAGAAGGTTGGCCACTGGATGGCGAACATCCCAGCCTGAACAGCGCAATTCCCGATCGGCGGGGCACCTCGGCTCCTCGAGGTTGCCGAGATGCCCGGCCCTTTGCTCAAAGTGTGCTCATGTCGATCGAGAAGCGGTACTTCACGTCCGACGCCAGCAGGCGCTCGTACGCCTCGTTGATGCGCTCCATCGGGATGACCTCCACGTCCGCGGTGATGCCGTGCTCGCCGCAGAAGTCGAGCATCTCCTGCGTCTCGGCGATGCCGCCGATGTTCGAGCCCGAGATGCTGTGGCGGCCCATCAATAGCGCGAACGCCTTCACCGCGAGCGGCTTCGACGGCGCGCCGACCAGCGTGAGATTGCCGTGGATTTTCAGGAGCGCGAGATACGCGTTGATGTCGTGGTCGGCCGAGACCGTGTCGAGGATGAAGTCGAAGCTGCCGGCGTGCTTCTCCATCTCCGCGGCGTTCGTCGAGACGACGACTTCGTGCGCGCCGAGGCGCAGCGCGTCTTCCTTCTTGTGCGGCGAGGTCGTGAAGACCACCACGTGCGCGCCGAATGCCTTCGCGAACTTCACGCCCATGTGTCCGAGGCCGCCGAGGCCGATGACGCCGACCTTCTGGCCTTCGCCGACTTTCCAGTGGCGCAGCGGCGAATACGTCGTGATGCCGGCGCAGAGGAGCGGCGCGGCGGCGGCGGGATCGAGGTTGTCCGGAACGCGGAGGACGAAGCGCTCGTCGACGACGACGCTCGCGGAGTAGCCGCCGTGCGTGGTGCCGCCGAGGTGCTTGTCGGGTGCGCCGTAGGTGAAGACGCCGTTCGGGCAGAACTGTTCGAAGCCCGCCTTGCAGGCGTCGCACGTACCGTCGGAGTCGACGAGGCAGCCGACGCCGACGAGGTCGCCGGTCTTGAACTTCGTCACGGCGTCGCCGGTGCTCTTCACCCGGCCGAGGATCTCGTGGCCGGGAACGAGCGGATAGGTGGTGGCCATCGCGTCGCTCCACTCGTTGCGCACCATGTGCAGGTCGGAGTGGCAGACGCCGCAGAAGAGGATGTCGATCTCGACGTCGGTCGCGAGCGGCTCGCGACGTGGGATGGTCGTGGCGGCGAGAGGGGAGGTCGCGCTCGTGGCGGCCCAGGCTTTGGCTTGATGCATCGTTGTCTCCTTCTACTGAGTGTTTCGTTGGATAGAGCTGTCGCCGGAGCGACGGGAAATCGCGGGGGAAGTTCGAGAGTCAAGCGGCGGTCGTCTCGGCCGTGACCGGTCCTTGCTCGCGCAATCGTTGGATGTCTTTCGTCGGCGGCGTGCCGAAGAAGCGGCCGTATTCGCGAGTGAATTGGGAGGCGCTGACGTAGCCTACGCGGCGGGCGGCCGCGCCCGCGTCGAGCATCGAGGTGAGCATGAGGCGCCGCGCTTCCTGCAAGCGCAACGCTTTCTGCAACTGCAAGGGGCTCATCGATGTCACCGCTTTGAACTGCCGGTGGAACGTCGAGACGCTCATGTTGACCAGTCTCGCGAGCTCGTCGACGTCCGCCGGCTGGTCGTAGTTTTCGCGCAGCCAGGCCACCGCTTTGGAGACGCGGTGCAGGCTCGAGTCGGTCTGGCCGAGTTGCGCGATTCTGCTGCCCATTGGACTGCGGAGGAGGCGGAGGATGATCTCGTCGATCACCAGCGGCGCGATCAATTCGGCGTCGACCGGGCAGCTCATCAGCTCCAGGAGGCGCCTTCCGGCGTCGAGAATGTGCGCATCGGCGTCGCCGATGTAGAGCGCGCGCGTTTCCTTCGGCTGCGGCGCGCCGTGCGGGAAGACTCTCGCCGCGAGCTCGGTGATTCGCGCCGGATCGAGGTCGATGCGCAGGGTGAGGTACGGCTCGTTCGGAGTCGCCTGCGTGATCTGCGACGCGATCGGCAGATCGACCGAGTAGACCGCCACTTGGCCGCCTTTGTACTCGAACGTGTCGTCGCCGATCATGACGCTCTTCGCGCCGCGCGCGACGATGCACGCCGACAGCCGCTGCAGCCCGTGCGTCGGCGTCGTGTTCGGCCGCGAGACTTTGATCGCGTACGTCCCCGGCAGGCGCAACTCGAACAGGCCGTCGTAGGGAGTGTGGGCGCGGATCAGGTCGGCGAGCGGTGTGGCGTCGGCTTCGTGCATGATCGTTCCGTTGCGGCGAGAAAGATAACGCCGCGACCGTCCGGAAGCGTTGCCTGAAACGACCGAAGTTTTGCCTGATTGTGTCGATGTGGCGTCAGGCGATGGCCCGGACGACGCCGCCATCGACGCGGATCGAGGCGCCGTTCGTGGCCGATGCGCGACCGCTGCAGACGTACGCGATCATCGCCGCGACTTCTTCCGGCGTCGCGAAACGCTGGAGCAGCGAAGACGGTCGTGCGGTGGCGAAGAACTCCCGTTCCATCGTCCCGAAATCGACGCCCCGCGCTTCGGCCATCTGGCGCACGAACGTGCCGACGCCTTCCGATGCGGTCGGCCCGGGCAACACGCTGTTGACGGTGACGCCGGTGCCGACCGTCGTCTCGGCGATGCCGCGCGCGACCGCGAGCTGGGCGGTCTTCGTCATGCCGTAATGGATCATCTCTGCCGGAATCTGCAACGCCGACTCGCTGGAGACGAACACGATGCGGCCCCAGTTGCGCGCGCGCATGCCGGCCAGGTAGTGGCGGGCGAGGCGGACGCCGCTGAGGACGTTCGTCTCGAAGAAACGCATCCAGTCTTCGTCCGGGATCTCGTCGAAGGGCTTCGGCTCGAAGATGCCGACGTTGTTGACGAGGATGTCGACGTCCGGCACGTTCGCGGTGACTTCCGCGCAACCGGCGGCCGTACCGAGGTCCGCGGCGATGCCTGTGACGTTCGCTTGCGGCACTTTCTCGCGGATGCGGCCGATCGCCTCGTCCACTCGCGCCTGCGTGCGTCCGTTGATGATGACCGCCGCTCGCTCCTGCGCGAGCTGCAGTGCCGCGGCGAGGCCGATGCCCGCGGTCGAGCCGGTGACGAGAGCGCGTTTGCCTGCGAGTTCCAGATCCATGCGCGGAGTGTACATGCGCCCGCACCGCGCCTAAACTCTCCGCCCATGTCAGCAATCACGCTCGTGAACGAAGTGCCGCTTTCCACCGCACCGCAGGCCGAGTTCCGCGTTTCGGACGGAGCCGGCGAGATCGCCCGGATCGCCGTGCCCGCCGGCGGCGAGGCTCGCGTCCCGACCCATCAAGACCGCGCGGAGCACGTGACGCCCGTCCAAACCGATCTGCCGTGGTCGTTCTACGGCATCGTCCAGGGCATCACCACCCAGGCGGTGAAAACCAGCAACCCCAATGGCGTGATCCGGCTGAAGGAGACCAGCGACGGCGGGTTCGAGCTGAGCGAAGAGGGCGCTGCGCGCGCATGACCGCCCCGTCCTTCCCGCCCGCCACTCCGCCCGACGACAAGGCGAAGTACCGCCAGTTCCTCATCGATCACGAGCTCGATCCGAACCTGAACGCGGAGGCGCTGCAACGCGCGTTCGAGGAGAAGAGCGAGGCCGAGCGTTCGCAGTTGCAGACGCACTGGCGGGAGTTTCTCGCCGCGCTGTAACGCGAGAGCCCTACACTCTCACCGTGGAAACCGCCAAGGAACAGGTTCGCCAGATCCTCTCGATGCTCCCCGAGGATGCGTCGTTCGAGGACATTCAGTACCACATCTACGTTCGCCAGAAGGTCGATCAGGGGTTCGCGGACGCTGACGCTGGCCGAGTCGTGAGCCACGCGGAAGTTCAGCAGCGGCTGAGTAAGTGGCTTACGAAATAGAGTAGACGGAGTCGGCTGTCGAGAGCCTCGTAGACGCGATCGAATATCTCGCGCGTGACTCTCCGAGCTATGCGGCCACGTTGGCCTTGCGCGCTGATCGCAGTGCACTGTCGTTGGCAACTTTCCCAGCCGCGGACGTCATGTGCCGGAGTTCGACAATCCGGATGTTCGGGAGGTCAGTGTCGACAGCTGTCGCCTGATCTACCGCGTCGGCCGTTCGCGCGTCTTGATTCTGGCTTTCGTGCACAACAAACGGGATCTGCGCGTCTTGGCCAACCCACCGCAGCAGCCCCTTACCCCGCCGCCTCTTCCACCACTTCCGCGTTGCGCTCCATCTCCACCGGCACCTTGGTCGCGGACCCGGTCAGGATCTCGGCCAGGCCGGGGCAGAAGTTCAGCAGCTTGCCGCGCGGGTGCGCGGCGACCACACCCACCGCCTCGGCGGTCTCGCGGCGGATCGTCTCCAGGCCTTCGTTGTGGCCCCAGATGTCGGCCACGGTCTGATCGTGCAGGTTCGCCACGGCCCGGCGCCATTGCACGCAGGGATAGACGTTGCCGTAGGGATCGATCGCGATCGCCGAAGAGCCGGCGCCGCAATGCTTGCCAGTCGGCGTCGGGACGATGTCGTCGATGGATGGG
>JAFAVZ010000044.1 GCA_019242175.1 Acidobacteriota bacterium | reverse complement strand
AGTTGATCGCCGAGGGGAAGGTGAAGCATTTCGGGATGTCGGAAGCCGGGGTGAAGAACATCCGCCGGGCGCATGCGGTGCAGCCGTTGACGGCGCTGCAGAGCGAGTATTCGGTGTGGTGGCGCGAGCCGGAAGAAGAGATCCTGCCGGTGCTCGAGGAGCTCGGCATCGGCTTCGTCCCCTTCAGCCCCCTCGGCAAAGGATTTCTGACCGGCAAGATCGACGAGGCGACGACGTTCACTCCGGGCGACTTCCGCAACACGGTGCCGCGCTTCTCGCCCGAGAACCGCAAGGCGAATCAGGCGGTCGTCGACCTCGTGACGCGGATCGCGAAGGAGAAGAACGCGACGCCGGCGCAGATCGCGCTCGCGTGGCTGCTCGCGCAGAAGCCGTGGATCGTGCCGATCCCGGGCACGACGAAGCTCCATCGCCTCGAAGAAAACCTCGGCGCGGTAAACGTCACGCTGAGTGCGGATGACCTACGCGAGATCGACGAGGCGTCGTCCGCAATCACGATTCAGGGCGCGCGCTACAGCGAAGGCGCGCAACGGATGATCGACCGATGACCAGTAGCCTGGAACGGTGGAAGCGGTAGCAGATGGCGCGGGGAACACGGCGCGGGGAAATTCACACGGCGCGGGGAGCACGCAGCGCGCGGACATCAGGCGGCGCGGGTCCGAGCTCATCCCTGACGCAATCGCTTCGCAGCAAAGGAACTGCGCGTGACCTTCCGGCAGTAGAATCGAGAGTGTGATCGCTCGCCGCGGATCTCGACGAAAGAAGACGCGTCCGGTTCTGCATTTCGTGGCTGCAGCGGTGGTGATGTGGGCCGGTGCCCTGCCCCTCTGCGCCGATGCGATCGATGAGTACGTTCGCGCCCGTCTCGACTCGATGCATGTGGCAGGCGTTTCGATCGCCGTCGTGAAGGACGGCGCGATCGTCAAAAGCGGCGGATACGGCGCGGCGAATCTGGAGCTGCACGTGCCGGCGACGGCGGCGACGGTGTATCGCATCGCCTCCCTCACGAAGCCCTTGACGGCCGAGGGGGTACTGCTTCTCGTGCGGGAGGGGAAAGTCGATCTCGATGCCACGATCGATCACTACCTCGTCGGGACGCCGACCAACTGGAAGAGCGTCACGGTTCGACAACTCCTGCAACATACGTCCGGCATCGTCGACTACCTCAACGGCGTGAACGGCGGAACCTGCAACGGCACCACACCGGAGGAGATCGTCGCAAACCTCGGCCGCCTGCCGCTGGAATTCGCGCCGGGAAGCCGCGTGGCGTACAGCAACAGCGGCTACCTCGTGCTGGGAATGCTTCTCGAGCGGCTCGGGGGGAAGCGCTACGACCTCTTCCTGCAGCAGCGGATCTTCGAGCCGCTGGGCATGACGTCCACGAGACGGGAGGATCCGTACGAGATCATCGCGGACCGCGCGGCCGGCTATGTATGGATCGACGGGCGCCTGCGCAACGCGAAGCCGCCCGAGCCGACGCTCGTGAACAACGCGGATGCGGGTCTCCTCTCCACCGCACCGGACCTGGCCCGTTGGGCCATCTCACTCGACAAACGGCAGATCTTGGATGAGCGCGGCTACAGGTTGATGGAGACGCCGATCCAGCTGGCGGACGGATCGACGCAACCGTGGGGAACCGGTTGGAACATCGATGGGGCGAACGGCCGCCGCCGCATCTGGCGGGACGGCAATCGTGCCGATGGCTCCGCGTACATCGGCCGCTATCCCGATCAGAAACTGACGGTCATCGTGCTCACCAACACCAGCGATGCGCATCCGGTGACGCTGGGCAACGGGATCGCTGCGATGTACGCGCCGGAGCTCGCTCCGAGCGGGGACGCTACCACCGACCCGGTGCCGGAAGTGACCGCCCGACTGCGCGCCGTCCTTCTGCGGTTTCAGAACGGCACGATCGACGCCTCGCCTTTCACGCCCGAATGGTCCAGCTCCTTGCCGGACGTCGCCAATTACCTAAAACGTCTTTTTGCGGCCGGGCCGCTCCGCTCGCTGACGTTGTCCTCGCGCGAGGCAGAGCGCCCGGTCTACCACTATCAGGCCGTTTTCGGGGAGCTGACGGTCGCCATCGATCTCACCCTGGCCGCGGACGGACGCATCCACGAGATGAGCGTGGGCGCGCAATGACGAGCGGCCGCATCACGGCCCCGGCTACGCGGCCGTGAACGACGGGTCCTGGGTCACGTTGTCGACGGAAGAGCCGTAGACGCAGCGCCTTTCGTCACGACGATTTCGATCGCGTCGTTGCTTTCGAGCGCGTTGTGGAGCAGCGTCGGTGCGGCGATCTGGACGAGCACACTCGCGCCGATGGATTGCGTGGTTTGCGCCATGACGGTGCCGTTCGCTCGGCGCAGCAGCGCGAGCGTAGACGTGGCGGCGGCGGAAAAAGCGAAGGCGCGCCGCGAACGGCGCGCCTTCGAGCTCTTACGAATTCACCGGGCCGCGGGGGCACTGGCCGGGGTTGTTCTTGGCTGGCGGACGGGGGGAGCAGATGCCGGCCATCGCCTCCAGCATTTCGCGGGAGAGGATGCGGGGCGGCTCGTAGCGCTTGCGTTCGCGGCGGTGCTTCACTTCCTTCTCCATGTCTCTCTCCTCTACTCCTTCACTGAGCTCGGCACCTTCGGCGAGCTCTCCGCCGGCAGCGACAGGCGGATCGCCGGGTCGCCGAGGAGGAGATAGAGCGGTCCGCTGTCGCCGAGGGTCGGGGTCGTCTGGATCGACTGCAGCATGAGATCGCCGATGCGGGCGTTGGGCGTCTTCGCCGCGAGGCGGAGGAACGTCCGGTCGAGCTCCGACGCCTGGGCGTGAGCGGACAGGCCGGAGGACGACCACACCGCGAGCGCGCCGGCGTTCGGCACGCGCGTCAGCGCCGCGCCGAGGGACTCGACGCTACCGATGTCGAAGCGGTTGATGGAGCACGTCATCGCCACGATCACCGGCAACGCGCCGGACGAAGTCAGCGTCGGCGCGTCGTCCACGGTCAGGAGCGACGAGTTCGCCAGGCGATCGAGGCCGCCGTGGCCGAACCAGTTCATGAGCGGCATGCCCGTCTGCCACGCGCCGAGGAGCGCTGCGCGGCCGCCGGCGGGGCCCATCTCGTCGAGATAGATCCGCGTCGCCGGGAGCGAGGCCAGAGGCGGCTCCGCGCGCAGGCTCGCGTCGCGGAAGTTCGCGCCCTGATCCACCGCGTCGGCGGTCCAGACGATCTTCGAGCTCACGCCGTTCGTGGCGGTGGCCGAGGTGATCTTTCGGATGTAGGCGCTCAGCTCGTCCGCATTGTTGATGGGGATGCGGCCGACGGCGACGTCCGGAATGTTGTCTCCGTTGCGGTCGGCGTAGAACGTGTCGGAGGCGTAGAGGCCGTCCGCCGTCTTGAACATCATCGGCGGCATCAGACCGGGGTTGCCCTGCAGGCCGCGGTAGTCGACCGTGCCGGTGCCGATGAGCGCGAAGTACTTCGGCCGGCGATTCCAGCGGTTCGTGAACGCGATGAACTGGCGGATGGCCGCCGGGCTCGGGTTGCCGGCGCTGAACTCGTCGTAGATCTGGTCGAGATCGACGACCATCGTCCGCAGGCCTTCGCTGCTGTGGTAGTCGGCGAGCGTCTGCGCGCCTTCGCGCAGCGAGGCCGGCGTGATGACGACGTAGTCCGCGCCGGAGACGTTGCTCATCAGCGACGGAGCCACGCTGCCGCGCAGGTAGCTCGGCGGGACGAACGCGGAGCGCTCGGAGAAGAAGAGCGACTGCGTGCCGACCGGCGCCACGAACGAGAGGTTGCCGTTCATGAACGTGCCGTTCTGCAGCACTTTCGGATTCAGCGGATCGGTCGTGTCGAGCGCGATCGGGAGCGTGGCGAAGGGGCCGGCCGTGACCTGGCGGTCGGCGGGCGGCGTCATCGCCAGAGCGTTGCCTTCCGGATTCGCCTTGCGCTGGTAGCCGACTTCGAAGCCGTCGACGTAGAAGACGTCGAACGAAGAGCCGGGCTCGAGGATGCCTTCGACCGCGATGTCGTTGTTGCCGTCGCGGAGAATGCCGTTCGGGATGTTGAGCGTCGCGACCTTCGCGTCGACCGCGTTCCAGGTCAGCTCGCCGATCGGCGCGCCGTTGACGGACACCCGCGCGCGGTGCGCGATGTTCGCCTGCGCGCCCTGCAGGCGGACCTGCAGCGTCGCGTCATTGGCGTTCGCCATCGACGGCACGTTGACGGTGAACGTCTTGCGCCCGTCGGTCGGATCGCCGCTGAGGATGTAGTCCCAGAACCAGTAGTCGCCGTTCGGGTCGAGCGGGAGAACCGTTGCCGCAAAGGCGTCGGTCTCGAGGTCGCGCTTCGCGCTGAATGTCGTCAGCGGCGCGGCACTGCCCGTCACCTGCTGTACGGCCATCGGCACCGCGGTGCCGACAGCGATGCGGTAGGCGCGGTAGCTGGAGAAGATCGTGTCGGGCTTCTCGCCGTAGAACAGGATCGCGTCATTCGCGGCGGTGGGGTTCCACGCCACGGACTTGCCGTTGCTGGTCAGGGAGATCGTGCGGGCCTGGATGGCGGAGAGCACGGACTGCTGCGGGATGTTCAGCGTCGTGGCGATGTCCGCCGCGGCGACGCGCGCCACGCCGGTCTTGCTCACGCCGATGATCACCGCCACGGCGTTCGGCTTGTACGGAGAGCCGCCGAGGTCGATGGTCGTTGCCGACTGGCCGCTGTTGCCTTTGCGCGGCGTGCGTTCGACGCCGCCGGCCCACGGAATGTCGATGTTGCGCTTCACGGCCACCGACTGGTACGGACCGTAGCGATTCGTGGTGCCCTTCGACGTCAGCTCTTCGACGATGTATCCCACGCCGACGGCGGCGTTCGCCGTGTCGACGAGGCGGTAGCGGCCGCCCTGCGGGGAGCCGACGTTTGCGGCGATCGTGCGCTCGTTCACCTTCGTCGGCTGGCCGGCGCGGGAGGCGTCGACGCGGTAGACGTTGAAGCCGACCGTACCGTTCTCGGAGGCGGTCGTGAAGTCGATCACCGTGCGGCCGTTCTTCACGCCCGCTTCGAAGGACGCGATCATCACGTCCGTCACGAGGCCTTCAGTCACGGCCAGCTCGCAGATCGGGCCGACCTGATTGGTCGCGCGGGCCTGCGTCGTGTTGCCGGTCTCATCGACAAACAGCGCGCGAGTGCCGTTCGCGCCGGTGGAGGCGCCGGTGGCGAGGATGCGCTGGCCGGCCGACGTCGCTGTGATCGTGATGTCGTAGGACATGATCACCGTGGCGCCTGCGGCGACGGTGCCGGGGTTCCAGGTGATGTTGCCCGTGCCGCCGACTGCCGGCTGGGAGATGACCGTGCCCTGCGCGACCTGAATGTTGCCGCCGTAAACCGTGCCGCCGCCCGGCACGTTCGCCGTGACGATGTTGGTCGGCGTGGAGAACGTGATCGGCCACGGCGTCGGGTTCTCGACGCGCACGGTCACGGTGTAGCGATGCGCCTGGCCGACCGTCAGGAGGCCGGCGCCGCGCGACGCGAGGAGCTGTTCGATGTACGGCTTCTCCGGCTGGCCGCCGGCGTCCGTCGGGAGATAGATGCGGAAGGAGTTGGCCGGCGGGTTCGCCGTCGGCGGGTTCGCGGCGGCCGACGAGTTCGCCTCGTACACCGTCGTGTAGTTGCCGTTCTGGCCGGCGCCGTTGACGTAGGACGTGATCGTCGCGTCCATGTCCCACGTGCCGTAGTTGATCGAAGCCTGGTCGGTCGTGTAGCCGGTGACGGTATCGCGGTTCCAGCTGTTGTCCGTCGACAGCGCCGCCGAATTCAGCGTCTGGCTCCACGTTCCGCGGGCGAACGTGATGGTGCCGGTGTTGCCCTCATTCGAGTCGTAATCGAAATCGTTGTGCAAACAGCTGCATCCTCGGTTCACCCAGGGATAGAGCTGGTAAACCCGGGAGACGGTGCCGGTGTTCGGGGGGTTCACGCCATACGCGATGATGCCGTCGACGTAGAGGTTGAGCTCCGTGCCGCCGGCGGTGGCGTCGCCGTCGTGGGCGCGGATGCCGAGGGCGTTGATGTCATTGCCGGTCGTGCTGGCTGCCGAGGACATGTCGACGCGCACTTCCCAGTGGCCCGGCGTGATCTGGTCGTCGGCCACCTGCACGTTATCGACGAACATCGACGCGGTCGTGCCGTTGTAGCCGGCCGAGCGGATGAAGCGGACGCGCGTGTTCGTGGCCTTGTAAGCCGTGATGTCGTAGGTCCGAGCCGTCGCGCCGAACGTGCCGGTGTACGTGGCAATCGTCGTCCACGCGCCGCCGCCGTTGCCCGAAACCTGGAGCTGGATGGAGTCGCCGGCGGTAGCGCCGGTCGCGCGATTCGTGAACGTGAGGGTGACGGTGTTGAAGTCGCTGGTGTCGACCTGGCGCTCGATGGTCGAGGCCGTGCCGCCGTTGTCGCGGATGCGCAGCTCGCCGCCGGTGATCAGGATCTGCCCGGTGGCGGCGTTGTTGTCATCGTTCGTCTCGATCCAGTTGGTGCCCCAGTTCACGTTGCCGTCGTTGCGGGTGTAGACCGCCGTGGCGAACGTGTCGAGGACGAAGTCCGGGACGGTCGTGAACAGGGTCGTCCAGGCGTTGTCGGAGGCGGCCGGCAGGGTGACCGTACCGCTGTTGTAGCTGGTCGTGCGCTGGGTGCCATCCGGCTTGTAGACCGTGTAATTGGCCGTGCTGTTGTAGCCGTTGCGGTCGCGGTCGCGGCCGGCGATGTCTTCGTTGGCGCCGCCGAGACCGATGTCGGCGTCGCGGAGGTCGACCGTGAGCGTGGAGACGCCCGGCGGGACCTCGACCCAGTAATGGTAGGGACTGTTGAGAGCGCCATCGTCGGAGACGTAGTCGCCCACGGCCGTGCCGGAAGCCGCGCCCTGAATCGTGTGCAGAGCTGCAGTGCCGGTGGAGGCACCGCTTGCCGTCAACGCGATCGACACACACATCCCGACGGCAGCCATGCGCCGCCCGAGCTCACGCATCCTGATCAATCTCATGACACCCCTTTGCGGTCTGGGAACCAATTTTCAATAATAACAGGACCAGACGCCACTTCCATTCGAGGGATCGCGAGATTTCGAAGAAATGATTGCTGGTTGCCGCGAAAATCACGGCAACCGGCGGCAGAGGGGTCGGGTTGCTCCTACTCGCCTCCCGCTGTGGCTTCTCGCCGCGCGCTGCGGCAACGGCAGGCGCACCGCCAGATCCCAGAGCAGAAGGTAGAGCGGCCCGGTCTCGCCGAGGTTTGCGCCGGAGTGGAGCGCCTCCACGATGAGGTCGCCAATGCGCGAGTTGGGCTTCGGCCGCCAGGCGCAAGAAGTTACGGCCGAGTCCGGCGGCAGCGCTGTGCACCGAGGATCCAGAGGACGACCAGACCGCGAGTGCCCCAGCATCCGGCGCGCGCGTCAGCGCCGCGCCGAGAGAATCGACGACGCCGATGTCGAACCGGTTGATCGAGCAGGTCATCGCCGTCACCACCGGCAGCGGGCCGCCGTTGTTCGTGAGCCCTCTGCAGACGGACCTGCAGCGTTGCGCCGTTTGCATCCGCGACTGACGGAACGCTGACGGGGAACGTTTTCCGCCCGTCCGTCGGATCGCCCGGGAGCACGTAGTCCCAGAACCGGTAGTCGCCGTTCGGATCGAGCGGGAGTACGGTCGCCGCGAACGCGTCCGTCTCGATCTCGCGGGAGGCGGGGAACGTCGTCACCGGCGCGGACGTGCCGGCGACCTGCACGATCCTCATCGGCGTGCCCGCCCCCCCATCTCGATGCGATAGACGCGGCTGTCGGAGAAGATCGTGTCGCCCTTCTCGCCGTAAAAGAGGAGCGCGTCTTTCGCGGCCGTGGGATTCCACGCGATCGGCGTTCCCGATCCGAGACGGCCAGACCGCTGCCGGGCGATGGCGTTGAAGATCGCTTGGACCGGCACGCTCAGCGCCGTGGCCAGCTGCGCCGCCGTCACTCGGACCAGGCCGGTGCGATTCACGGCCACCATCGCCGCGACCGGGTTCGGGACGGGTGGCTCGGGAGACCCAAAGAATGGGAGCCCAAGTATATTGCCGAAATGGTTGGACCGGGTCGGGAGGAGCGTTGCCTTTATTCGTAGCGCAGCGCTTCGATCGGATGCAGCGACGCCGCTTTCCACGCGGGGTAGAAGCCGAAGCCGATCCCGATCACGGAGCAGACGATGAGGCCGGTGATGGCCCAGCCCCACGGGAACACCATCGACATCTTGAACGCGAGGGCCAGCCCATTCCCACCCAGCACCCCGAGCAGAATCCCCACCAATCCCCCCACCTCGGAGAGCACGATCGCCTCCAGGAGGAACTGGCGGACGATGTCCGGCTTCCGCGCGCCGATGGCCTTGCGCAGGCCGATCTCGCGCGTCCGTTCCGTGACGCTCACGAGCATGATGTTCATGATGCCGATGCCGGCCGCGAGCAGCGCGATCGCGCTCACGACGAACGCGCCGATGCGCACCGTGTTCGCGATCTGGGCGAACGCGGTCACGAGCGTGTCGTTCGAGTAGACCTCGAAATCGTTCTCCTGCCCGAGCTTCAGCCCGCGGGCGATGCGCATCGCGCCGATGGCCTTGTCCAACGTCTGGTTGTACGTCGCCTGTGTCGTCGACTGCGTGGCGATGTTGACCGTGCGGTTCGCGCTGCCGTAGTCCTGGAAGAACCGCGTGATGGGCACGAGCAGCTGATCATCCTGCGACGCGCCGAACGACGATCCTTTCGACTCCAGCACACCGATGATCTGGTACGGCCGTTCGTTGATCTTGATCGTCTTTCCGATCGGCGTCTCATTGCGGAACAGCTTGTCCTGTACGTCCGCCCCCACCACCGTCACATTCCGCCCGAAATCCACATCCTCGGGCGACAGGTTCCGCCCGTAGGCGACGTTGTACGAGTTGGCGACGAGGAACGCCTCATTCGTGCCGACGATCGACATCCCCTGCACCTTCGTCCGCCCGTAGCTCACCGGCTTGCCGCGGTCGAAGACTTTGAAGCAGACCGCGTTCGCCTCGCCTTCCATCAGGCGCTTGTACGCGATCGCGTTCTGCAGCGTGATGTTCTTCCGGTTCGCGTACTTCTCCTCGGGGTCGTTGGTGCTCACCGTCGGGTACTTGCCGAACTGGAAGATGTTGCTGCCGAGGAAGCTGAGGCCTGTTTCGATGGAGCTTTGGATGGCGCTGAGCGCGGTCATCACGCCGATGACGGAGAACACGCCGATGGCGACGCCGAGCATCGTCAGCGCGCTGCGCAGGCGGTTCGTGCGCAGCGACCCGAGGGCCATCTTGAAGGTTTCGCGGATGTTCATTCGTAACGCAATGCCTCGATCGGATTCAGGCGCGAAGCCGAGAGCGCCGGCGCGAAGCCGGAGAAGATGCCGGTGACGGTCGAGACGATCATCCCGACGATGACCAGGCTGGCGGAGAACGTCATCGGGAACGAGGGGAAAGCAGCCGCGACGCCCGTGCAGAGCAGCCAGGAGAATCCGAGTCCGACGCCGCCGCCGATCAGGCAGATGGCGATGGCCTCGACGAGGAACTGCAGCAGGATCGTGCGCCGCCGCGCGCCGAGCGCCTTGCGCGTGCCGATCTCGCGGGTGCGCTCCTTCACGCTGACGTAGGTGATGTTCATGATGCCGATCGCGCCGACGAAGAGCGCGAGGCCGGTGACGAACAGGCCGGCGGTAGCGATGCCGGTCTTCACCGGCGCGATACTGCTGCGGAGCGACTGCTGTTCGTTGATCGAGAAGTCGTCCTTCTGCTCCGGGCGCAGTCCGCGCACGCGGCGCATGGCGCCGGTGAGCTCGTCGCGGGCCGCGGCCATGTTGTTCTTGTCTTTCACCTTCACCCGGATCGACGTGTCGAGCCGGGCGCTGAACGCCTTCATGAACGCGTTGAGCGGAATCACGACCTGCGTGTCGAAGCTGAAGAGGCCGAGGAAGGTGCCTTGCTTGCCGTAGACGCCGACGACGCGGAACGGCGCGCCGCCGATCAGGACGGTCTTCTCCAACGCGTCGCCGTTCGGGAAGAGCGCTTCCGCGACGTCGTAGCCGAGGATGCAGACGTTGCGGCCGCCGCGCGATTCGGCGTCGGTCATGAAACGGCCTTCCTTGAACGTGGCCGTGGAGGTGAGGAGGAAGTCTTCCGTCGTGCCCTGGGTGAAGACGCCGGTGACCTGGTTGTCTCCGTACTTCACGTTGCGGACGGTGTTCAGCATCGGCACCGCGGTGATGAGCTGGGAGTTCGGCGTCGCCGCGATGATGCGCTTCAGGTCCTCGGCGTAACGCACCTGCATCGTGCGCCGGTTCCGGTAGTTCCACCAGTCATCGACGCGGCTCCACGGCCACTTCTCGACGTAGAGCATGTCATCGCCGATCACGGCCAGGCTGCGCTCGAATCCCACTTCGATGCCGCTGATCGCGGAGCCCATGAGCGTGACGGCGATGATGCCGATGATCACGCCCAGGGCCGTGAGGATGGAGCGCATCTTGTGCGCGCGGATCTGCGCGAAGGCGATGCGGAAAGACTCGAGGAGCTCTGTGAACATGATGTCGTGGTTGCTGGTTGCTGGTTACTCGCGCCTCGGCGCCTGAAACCCAGGAGGCGCAAGCAACGAGCAACCAGCAACCGTCTCTAACTCTTCTCTTTCTCGATCATCACCTTCGCGGCGTCTTTCAGCTTGCGGGAGATGACGGTGTAGCTGCCGGAGACGACTTCGTCGCCGGGCTGGATGCCGCTCTTGATCTCGATGTGCGTCGAGTCGGCGATTCCGGTCTCGACCTTGTGCTGCTTCACGACGTCGCCGCTGCGTACGAAAACGACGCGCACGAGGCGGTCGCGTTGTTCGCGGGCGCGTTGCTTCTCCAGCGTCTCGTTCGTGACGTCGGCGCGGTTGTCGCCCTGCTTCTCCGCCTCTTTCGCGCTCTGCTTCTCGCGCTCTTCGGGCGAGAGGTTGCTGTCCGGATTGCGCACCGTCACCGACTGGATGGGCACGGCGACGGCGTTCTGCACCGTGTCGGTCTCGATGTCCGCCGTGGCGCTCATGCCCGGGCGAAGGCGCACGGTGTGATCGGAGACGCGGATCTTGACCTCGAAGTTCGTGACCTCTTCCTGCGAGCCGGCGTTGTTCGTCTTCGCCGTGCTGGCGATCTCGCGCACCGTGCCGACGATCTTGCGGTCCGGGTAGGCGTCGATCGAAAGGCGGGCGGTGTCGCCGACCTTGACGTTGATCACGTCGTTCTCATTGACGTTGACCCGTGCTTCCATGTTGTCGAGGTTCGCGATGCGCATGACTTCCGTGCCGGCGAACTGGCTCGTGCCGACGACACGTTCGCCGATCTGGGTGGTGAGGGAGCTGATGGTGCCGTCCGTCGGCGAGTAGATGACAGTCTTGGAGAGCGCCTCGCGGATCTGGCGCAACGCGCCTTCCGCGCGCTGGATCTCGAACATCGACGACTCGAGCGCCGCCTTCGCGATGTCCCGGGTGGTCTGGGCCGTGTTGCGATCCTGCTCGGCGGTGAGGTGAGCGTTGAAGAGGTTCTGGGCGCGCTGGTAATCCTGCTCCGCCTTCGCCAGCTCCGCCTTGTGCTGGACGCTCGAGGAACGGGCGGAGCTGAGCGCCGCCTCCTGGGCCTCGACCTGCGCGCGGTAGCTGTCCGGCTTGATGCGCAGGAGGAGATCGCCGCGGTGCACGATCTGCCCTTCCTTCACCGGCAGGTCGATGATCTCGCCCGAGACTTCCGGCGAGATCTTCACTTCGATCTCCGGCTGGATCTTGCCGGTGGCGGTGACGAGCTGGGTGATGGTCTTCCGCAACGCCTTCTCCGTCGTGACCGGAATGCCCTTGTCCTTCTTCCTGGAGGCCAGCGAGCCGCCGATGATGAGCACCAGGCCGAGCACGACGGCCACGGTGATCCACACTTTCTTCTTCTTGCTCATGGTTGAACCTTCACTCCCCCACTCTGAAACGGCTTTATGAACCGAAGGTTGCGATACCGTGTTCCGATGCGCAGCAAAGCCGCCGCTTTCCTCCTCGCCGCCGCCTTGGCGCTGCCGCTCTTCGGGCAGACGTACGAGGTGCTCGCCGTCCGCTACGGCATCATCCCGGACTTCCCGGTGGCGGAATTGGTGAAAGGGGCGGAGCCGGACCGGAAGCTGGACATCGCGATGATGGTCTGGCTGGTCCGCGGAAACGGCCGGACGGTGCTCGTCGATTCCGGATTCTATCGTCCGCAGTTCTTCAAATCGTGGAAATTGAACGCGTTCCGCCGTCCGGACGAGGCGGTCGCCGCCGCCGGCGTGAAGGCCGCCGACGTCACGGACATCATCATCACCCACGCGCATTGGGACCACGTCGACGGCGCCGCGCTCTTCCCGAAGGCGCAGATCTGGATCCAGAAAGACGAGTACGCGTACTACACCGGCGCGGCTTGGCAAGCGGGCGGAAGCCACGGCGGCATCGAGCCGGAAGACATGCAGTACCTCCTGAAGGCGAACACGGAAGGGCGCCTCCATCTGGTCGACGGCGACGCGGAGATCCTCCCCGGCATCCGCGTCTGGACCGGCGGCCGCCACACGTACGCCTCCCAATTCGTCACCGTCGGCGGCATCGTCCTCGCCTCGGACAATCTCTACCTCTACGAGAATCTGGACAAACACCTGCCGATCGGGGAGACGTTCGACGCGGTCTCGAATCTCGCCGCGCAGGACAAGATGAAGACGCTGGCGAAGGAGCCGCGCTTCATCGTTCCCGGACACGATCCCGCGGTGCTGACGAAGTTCCCGAAGGTGGCCGACGGCGTGGTGAAGATCAGCGACTAAAATGCATGGCGACATGCGTCGCCTTTTCCCGCTCCTCTCTCTTCTCCTCTTTCCGCTCCTCGCCGCCGCGCAACCGTGGACGCCGACCGGCGCCAGTGGCTGCATCGGCGGGAGCAAGTGCCCGCAGCGCCGGCTGACGGTCCGTCTCGAGGATCGCCCGGTCGTCGGCATCCGCTTCACCGCCAACGACTCCGTCGGCTCTTCGGCGGGCGGCGAGCTCCGGATCATGATCGACCGTACGATGATCCGCGGCGGCCTCGACGTCCCCCGCCGCGGCGAGACGTTCACGCTCGACGTGGACAACGTGCGCGGCTCGCAGCTGATCTTCGAGCCGGCCACGAACGACGAAGTGCAGATCAACGACGTGGAAGTGCGCTACGGCCGCGAGGTCATCCAACGCGACCGTGGCTACGACGACCGTCCCGGCCCGGGCGGCGGATCGGGCGGCGGCTCCGGCTGGCGCTCTTATCCCGATCGCGGTTGCATCGGCGGCAACGAATGCCGCAAGAACGGCACGCGCATCACCATCGCCCTCGACAACGCCCCGGTCCTCGGCGTCCGCTTCTTCGCCCACGACAACATCGGGACGAAGGCAGACGGCCGGCTGACGGTGAAGATCGACGACACGTCCATCGCGTCGTACGTCGACGTGCAGCGCAACGGCCAGCGCCATGAGCTCGACGTCGACAACCTGCGCGGCTCGCGCCTCGTGATCCAGACCGCGACCGACGACGAGGTGGAGATCAGCGACATCGCCGTGCTCTACGGACGCCGCAGCAACGGCGGCGGGGGCGGCGGCTACGGCGGGGGCGGACGCCCGAACGGTGGCGGCGGCTGGGGCGAGACGACGCACGAGGGCGGCTGCATCGGCGGCTCAACGTGCGGCGGCAAACGCGCTCGCATCCGCGTGCCGCTGCGCGACCGCGCCGTCGCCGAGGTGCGCTTCTTCGCGCATGACAACGTCGGGGCGAAGGCCGGCGGCGAGCTGCGCATCCGCGTGGACGACACGATCATCCGCGACTACCTCGACATCCCCCGCGACGGCCGCACGTTCACGATCGACGGCCGCGGCGTCTACGGCCGCGAACTGATCATCGAGCCCGCCGAGGACGACGAGGTGGTGATCAAGGACATCCGCGTGACCTATCAGCGGTAGAACAAATGTAGGGCCGGCTCTCCAGCCGGCCCTACGTTTTTGGAGCTCCAGCGTG
>JAFAVZ010000520.1 GCA_019242175.1 Acidobacteriota bacterium | reverse complement strand
CGGCTCGTGGGTGAGGATGAAGACCGGGAGGCCTTTGACGGGATGGCGTCCTTCCCAGCCGTTCGCGATCTCGTACGTGCGGCGGCCGAAGATGAACGCGCCGCTCTCCGCGAACATCCGATCGATCTCCGCGGTATTCGCGCCCGGCTCGGGGCGGAACATCGGACCGCCGTGCTCCTCGGTGCCGGAGAAGAACCAGTCGAAGATGTGCTCCCCGCCGTTCTTGCCGAGCGGATGCTCCTTGCCGTCGTCCGGGCCGGCGACGTAGCCATCGAGGGACATGCTCATGTCGATCACGACTTTGCTCATGGTCGGCGTCGGTACGAATTCTGTGCCCGGATGCAAGCGTTCTACTCCGCGTAGACGCCGAGCGACCCTCGCGTAAACTCCCAATCCGATGCTGCACGACTACTGGCTCCTGCTTGCCCCGCCTCCCGCCCTCCCGCCCCTCCCGGTCGAGAACGACAAGTTGCGCGCGATCTTTGCGCGCCGGGGCGTCGAGGATGCGGACGCGTTCCGCAAGTTCGTCGCGCCAGCGATGGAGGACCTGCACGATGCGGGGACGATCCACGGCATCGACCACGCCTGCGAGCGTATTGCCCGCGCCGTCCGCGACAGCGAGACGATTCTCATCTACGGCGACTACGACGTCGACGGCGTCACCTCCATCGTCCTCCTGCAAACCGTCCTCCGTTCCCTCGGCGCCGACGCCGCGCACGTCGTGCCTCACCGGCTCGTCGACGGCTACGGCCTGAAGACCGAGGTGATCGATCGGGTGCTGGTCGACAAAGACGTGAAGCTCGTGATCACCGTCGACTGCGGCATCACGAGCGTCGAGCCGGTGCGCGTCGCGATCGAGCGCGGCATCGACGTCATCATCACCGACCATCACCTGCCGCCGGGCACGTTGCCGTCCGCGGCCGCAGTGCTGAATCCGAAGCAGCCGGGCTGCGAGTATCCGTTCAAGGAGCTGGCGGGCGTCGGCGTCGCGTTCAAGCTCTGCTGCGAGTTGATTCGGCGGGCGGGTAAGAAGATGTCGATCGCGTCGCTGCTGAAGATCGCCGCGATCGGGACGATTGCCGACGTCGCGCCGCTCGTCGAGGAGAACCGCACGATCGTCCAGCTCGGACTCGCCGGGCTGCCCGACGCGCGCAACCGCGGTCTCCGCGCGCTCCTCAAGCGCCTCGGCCTTTCCGGTGGCGTGCGCGCGAGCGACGTCGGCTTCAAGATCGGTCCGCGCATCAACGCCGCCGGCCGTCTCGCCTCGGCCGACACGGCGATCCAGCTGTTCGCCGCGACGTCGGACGATGCGGCGTGGGAGCTCTGCGGCGAGCTCGATCGGATGAACTCCGAACGGCAGGAGATCGAGCAACGCGTGCGCGTGGCGGCCGAGGAACAGATCGCCGGCGGCGAACGCGTCTTCGTGCTCGCCGGCGACGGCTGGCACAAAGGCGTGCTCGGTTTGACCGCGGGCCGCATCGCGCAGAAGCACTACCGGCCGGCGCTCGTCATCGGCATCGAGAACGGCCACGCCGTCGGCTCGGCGCGGAGCATCCGCGGCGTGAACCTGCACGCACAGCTGGAAAACGTCTCCGATCTCTTCACGCACTTCGGCGGCCACGAGCTCGCGTGCGGCTTCTCGTTACCTACGGCGAATGTGCCCGAGCTGCGCGCGCGGTTGAAAGAACAGTTCAAGGAATTGGAGGACGAGGTGTTCGTCCGCACCGCGTTCATCGACGCGGAGGTCACGTTCCAGGAGCTCGACAAACGGTTTCTGGAAGGTCACGAGATGTTGCAGCCGTTCGGTGCCGGCAACCCGCAGCCGACGTTCCTCGCGCGCAATCTCGAAGTGCTCGACACGCGCACTTTTGCCGAGGATTGCTGCGAGTTGACGATGCGGGATGGGACGGGGCGGCAGTCGGCGGTGCTTTGGCCGAGCGTCAAAGAGCTCGGGCCGGATCTGGCGCGGGGCAAGCGAATCGACCTCCTGTTTCAGGTCGAGCCGAGCTCGTGGACGGAGAATGGGATCCGGCTGACGATCGTCGATGTGCGGCTGTCGGCATGAATCCCGTAAGCACACTGTTCCGTGACGGCGACGCTCGCCGTCGGCTGTCATGAAAGTCATCCGCATTCTGCGCATCGCGCTGCCCATCCTGTTCTTCGCGTTCCTGCTCGTCATCTATCTGAATTGGCAACGCGGGAAGGTCAAGCCGGACAAGTCGAACCAGGCGCCGCCGGTCGCGACGCTCACCTCGCAAACGGCGATCATCGAATCGAAACGGTTCGAAGACACGCAGACCATCGGAGGCCGCGTCGTCTCCCATATTCGCGCCGAGCGGCTCGTCGCCTACACCGGCGACTGGAACACGCTGGAAGGCGTCGCGCTCACGATCTTCCGTCCGAACGGGCTCACGTACGAGCTCTCTTGCCCCGAGGCGCAGTTCAACAGCAAGACGAAGGTGGCGGATGCGAAGGGCGGCGTGAAAGTCACGTCGAGCGACGGCGTGGAGATCAACACCGCCGAGATCCACTTCGATGGCAGCCGCCTCACGAATCACATTCCGGTGCAATTCAAAGTCGACCGCTGGACGGGCAAGGCCGGCGCGCTCGATCTCGACGTCGAGGCCGAGACGCTGCGCCTCTTCGAGCATCTCGATGCGCTGATGAATCCCGCCACGGCCGCCGAGTCGCCGATGCACATCAAGTCGCTCGACGGCCTGTTCCGGCGCAAGGAGAACGACGCGACGTTCAACGCCTCGGTCGAGATGAACCGGGCTGCCGACCGGCTGACGTGCGACAAGCTCGTCGGCAAGTTCACGCAGGATCGCAAACGGTTGATCGGGCTCGAGGGCACCGGCCACGTCGATCTCGTCACCGCCAGCAATCCCGCTCCGGGCGAAGACCTCGGCGGCCGAAAACAGATCACGTGCGAACGTTTCTACACGGAGCTTTCGCCGACGGGCGAGATCAACGCGATCAACGCGATCGGCGAGCCGGGGATGGCGCACGGCGTCTTCGACGGGCCGCCGAAGCGCGACCTCGTAGCGAAGAACTTCCGGGTGCTGCTGGCGAACCGCGCTGTGTCCGAGGTGAAGGCCGATGCGA
>JAFAVZ010000037.1 GCA_019242175.1 Acidobacteriota bacterium | reverse complement strand
TAACCAGCAACCAGCAACTGCATCAGCCGGAGCGCGGCTGATGCCGGACCGCCCCTCCCTCCCGCCCGACCTCGTGCCGGGGCTGCTGGCGACGGCGGCATTGGGGGGCAGCTTCTTCGCGATGCATCTCCCCGTCGCCGCGGCGGTCGGCGTCGCCGCCGCTGTGTATGTCGGTACACGGCTGCTGTCCGCGGTTGCGCCGCGTACGCCGGGCACGATCGCCGACGAGAGCACCGCGGAAGTCGTGGCGCGCGGACGCGAACAGGTCGCGCGTCTGCGCCAGCTCGCCGGCCGCCTCGAGCCGGACGTGCGCGCCAAGATCGGCGGCATCTGCAACTCCGCCGAACAGATCTTCGCCATCTTCGAGTCCGATCCGGCGAAGACGCCGCTCGCCCGCGGCCTCGTCGACTTCACGCTCGGCAAGACGCTGAAGATCGTGAGCGCCTATTGCGACCTTTCCGCGCGCGACGCCAACGCCGCGCGCCCCATGCTCGACCGCGTCCAAACGCTCCTCGGCGAGATCGAGACGAGCTTTCGCGGTCAGATCGATCGCCTCCTCCGCGAGGACATCGCCGGTCTCGAATCGGAGATCGAAGTCCTGCAAACGCGGCTGGAAGTCGAAGGAGACACCACCACATGAGACGTTTCATCGGACTGCTGTTGCTCGTGGCCGCGATCGGCGTGGTCGTCTGGTACGGGATGAAGAAGCGCGGCGCGTCGCCGGGCGCGCCTTCGACTTCTGCCGGCAACGGCGACTTTCGCGTCGTGAAGGGCTACATCGGCGGCGAGAAGAGCGGCTTCCTCGCCGATCCGGAGATCGCGAAGATCCTGAAGGACAAGTACGGCATGCAGGTCGACGCCGCGAAACGCGGGTCGATCGAGATGGTGACGGGCGACGTCGCGGGCCAGGACTTTCTCTGGCCGTCGTCGCAGTTCGCGGCCGAGGTTTTCCGGAAACGGCGGGCTTCGGCGGGGGAGCAGGCGTCGAGCGACATCGTCTTCAACAGCCCGCTCGTCTTCTACTCGTGGGACATCATCGCCGACGCATTGCAGCGCCAGAACGTGGTGGCGAAACGCGGCGAGACGTACATGCTGTCCGAGGCTCCGGGGTTCGTGAAGATGATCTCGGAGGGGAAGAAGTGGAAGGACATCGGCGTGCCGCAGCTCTACGGACGCGTGACGATCTACTCGACCGATCCGGAACGGAGCAACAGCGGAACGATGTTCGCCGCGCTCCTCGCGACGCTGCTCAATGACGGCGACGTGGTGGACGACGCGGCGGCGGAGAAGCACCTGCCGGCGATCCGCCAGTTCTTCAGCCGCATGGGCTACATGGAAGGCAGCTCCGCCGATCTGTTCAAGCAGTTCCTCAACACCGGCGTCGGCGCGAATCCGATCATCGTCGGCTACGAGAATCAGATGATCGAGTACAGCATCGAGCACCCGGAACAGCTGCCCGTGCTGCAGCAGAGCGTGCGCGTGATCTATCCTCAGCCGACGATGTGGAGCAGCCACCCGGTGATCCCGTTGACCGACGCCGGCCGCAAGTTCCTGGAGGCGATGAAGGACCCCGACGTGCAACGCCTCGCCTGGGAACGCCACGGCTTCCGTTCCGGCCTCGCAGCCGTGCAGAACGACGTCCGCGGCCTGAAGCTTCGCGGCGTGCCGCCGCGCATCGAGTCCGTGGTGCCGATGCCGAGCAGCGAGGTGATGGAGAAGATCCTCGAGGCGCTGCGCGCGAACGATGCGCAGCCGGGGACGGAGACGACGGGAACGACGGGAACGACGGCGACGAACACCTCCTCCTGATGCGCGAGGTCTTCTTTGGACGACGCTCTGGAGCCTCGACACCGCGGTGCGAAAGTCCCAGTCGCGTAAGAACGATCTCGGAAATCTGTCGCCGCTCGAACGCTACGAGCTTCTGCAACGGATGGTGCTGCACGCGTGGAGCTACTGCGCGGCAGATGTGCAGGAGCGCGCTCCGCAGCGAGACGACCTTCCAGGCGGAAGTGAACGCGTTTCTCGCCTGAGCCCGTTGCGTCCGTGCCGCACTCTGCGGTACCAAGAGCGCGATGCGGAACGTCTACATCTTCACGGCGCTCTGGACGCTCGACACCTTCATTCCTCGCCGAGGAGTCAATGCCACCTACGCGTTGGGCGATCTCACCGTGGACGAGCGTTACCAGTTGCTGGCCCGCGTCGCGGAGCACGCGTGGGCGCACCTTGCGAGGGAGATGCTGAACAACCTCGACGTCATCTTCAGACAGAACGCCGCCTGGATGTTTCTCTTCGTCGCGCCCGAGTACTACTTCTCCCGCTCCGGCACGGAGCATCAGATCTCCGAAGCGGAGAAACGTTTGGTGGTCTCGCGGCTCGCGGCGCTCAGCGGTCACTACACGAACCTCATCCTCGTGCCGGGCTCCATCGCCTGGAAGAAGCCGGTCGATCGGCCGCTCTCCGAGATCCGGAAGAAGGCGAAGAACGGCTCGCGCACCGGTCCGCCGAAGGCGAAGACGCGCCTGGAGAAGTTCGAGGCGCAGGCGAAGCGGAGCTATATCAACGAGGCCGCGCTCATCGACCATGCGATCGATCGGGAGATCAAGGAGATCCTCGACGATCCCCACCAGAAGCTTTCGGAGAAGAAACGCGTCGCCTCGTCGGAGTATCGCGGCGAACGGCGGCATGCGCTGCTGAAGCAGGCGAAGGACAAATACGAGCACGCCACGGAGACGATGAAGAAGAACGTGGAGAGCGATCTCGCGCGCTGCTACGTCGCGCGCAACACGGCGTACGCGTTCTATGGCGGGAGCGAGGTGGCCCGCTATCACAAGCGCAACAATTTCTACGAGGTGAGAGGGGACGAGTCGGACGAAGGGTTCGTGATTTTCGAGCCGGGCGGCGGTCCGGACGGCAAGGGCGATCTCTTCACGATCGACGGCGTGACGTTCGGCATCGAGGTCTGCTACGACCACACCGTCGGCCACATGTCGCAGCTGACGGCGAATCGTCCGAACGTGCAGATCGTGATGTCCGCCGCGGTGAAGATCGTGAACGAGCACGTGACCGTGCCGAAGGACGGCTACCTCGTGCACGCGAGCTCCGAGGCGGACGGCACCGCCGCTTACTGGAACAGCGGCAAGAAGATCTCGGAGATCCAGATGACGGAGCAGCAGGCGGAGCGCGGCCTGCTGCGCTACGCGATCCTTCGGTTCGAAATGGAGGAGCCGCTGACGATCGAGGAGTGGATTTCGAACAACAAGTGAGATAGCGCCCGCAAACTCTTTACACGAACGCGCAACGCGCCTCACGACTCTTTACCGGCGAGTCACCGGTGGGACCGGGGCCCTTTCTATCATCCGCGCCATGGCGTCCGTGAAGGCCCCTCACGCTCGTTGTCTGCTCGTCGTCTCTCTGTTTTTTGCCGCCTTTGCGATGCAGGGCGCGGAAGCACTCGGAGGTGCTGCCGTGTCGGGCATCGTGAAAGACAACACCGGCGCGGCATTGCCCGGAGTCACCGTCACCGCTGCGCGTGTCGGCGAAACCGGCGAGCCGGTCGTCGAAGTCACGGCCGGCGAAGGCGACTTCCACCTCCAGGGTTTGCGCCCCGGCACCTGGAAGCTCGAAGCGGGACTGGAAGGATTCCAGACCGTCTCGAAAGAAGTGAAGCTGGTCACGAACCAGAAGCTCGAAGTCGCGTTCACCATCGCGCCGGCATTCGGCGAGACGGTGAACGTCGTCGCGAAGGCGGCGGAGACCGGCGAAGTCGCGATCCTGGAAAGCCGCCGCGAAGCGCCGGTCGTCAGCGATTCGATTTCTTCCGAGGAGATTCGGAAGACGCCGGATTCGAGCGCGGCCGGCGTCGTCGAGCGCCTCACCGGCGTCACCCTCCTCGGCGACAAATACGTCTTCGTCCGCGGCCTCGGGGAGCGCTACAGCAGCACGACGATCAACGGCTCGACGGTGCCGACGACGGAGACCGAGAAGCGCGTCGTTCCGCTCGACCTCTTCCCGGCGAAGCTCCTCGAATCGGTCAACGTCGTGAAGACGTACACGCCGGACAAGCCGGGCGACTTCGGCAGCGGCGTGGTGGAGATGACGACGACGCAGTTCCCGACGTCGCAGTCTCTGAAGGCGACCGTCGGCGCGGGTTGGGAGAGCGGCACGACGGGTGAGCCGTTCCGTCGCTATGCGGGCGGCCTCAGTCGCTTCGGCAAAGGCGGCCAGCCGATCTCGGGCGGCGTCCCCGCCGGATTCCTGCAACGCCAGAGCATCCTCAATCCGAACGGCTTGTCGCCCGACCAACTCGCGCAAATCGGCCAGACGTTCGTCGGCGACTGGACGGGACGCGAGAGCGGCTCGATCTCGCCGGCGACTGAATACGCGTTGACGTACGGCAACACGTTCGGCCGCATGGGCGTCGTGCTCTCCGCCGTGTCGAATCACGGCTATCACACCAGCGACGAAGTGCAGCGTTACTTCGGCATCGATGCGAACAACGATCTGATTCCGATCAACGACTACACGCTGATCTCGAACCGCGAGAGCGCGACGACGGGATACGTCGGCAACTTCTCGTTCCGTCTCAACGATCAGAACCGCATCTACCTGAGCTCCGTCCTGACCCGCGACGCTTCTTCGGAAGATCGCGTGCAGGAAGGGTTGCAAACGAATTCGGGCGGCGACATCCGCGACTTCCGCGTGCGTTACCAGCTCGAGGAAGTCTGCTCCACGCGACTGCGCGGCGATCACAACCTGCCGGGACCGGGCGTCGGCAGCCTGGTGCAGTGGAACCTCGCGTACTCCACGGCCACGAACGACTCCGACCTGCGCGAGAACATCTATCGCGAGTCGAGCCCCGGCGTGTTCCAGATGCAGACCGGCTTCGCCGATTCGGGGAAACTGGAGTACTTCAACCTCGATGACAAAGTGCAGCAGGGCGGGCTGTCGCACAGCACGTTCCTCGCGCCGCAGTCCGGCGCCTACTCGGGTGAGATCAAGGTCGGCCTCGATCACTTCCGCCGCACGCGCGACTTCGGCGCGCGCCGCTTCCGCTTCGTACCGACGAACGTCTCGCAATTCGATCTGACCCAGACGCCGGACCAGATCTACACGTCGGCGAACATCCGCCCGACCGGCTTCGAGATCCGCGAGAGCACCGGCGTGAACGACGCGTACGACGCCGAGCACACCGTCGACGCCGCGTTCGCGATGGGGGACATCACCGCCGGCAAATGGCGCGTGATCGGCGGCGCGCGTTACGAGAGCTCCGACCAGCGCGTCACGACGTTCAATCCGTTCGACGTCAGGAACCTCGTCGACTCGCGGCAGAAGAACAACAACCTGCTGCCGTCGCTGAACGTCGTGCGCCAGATCGGCGCGCAGACGAACCTCCGCTTCGCGTACGGCCGTTCGCTCAACCGCCCCGAGTTCCGCGAGCTGAGCCCGTTCGCGTTCACCGAAGTCGCGGGCGGACGCTCCGTCGCCGGCAATCCCGATCTCGTGCAGGCGACGATCGACGCGCTCGACTTTCGTTGGGAAACGTTCCCGACGTCTAGCGAAGTCGTCGCGGCGAGCGTCTTCTACAAGCGCCTCGACCAGCCGATCGAACGGATCGTGCAGCCGACCACCGACTTCCGCCAGTCGTTCGTGAACGCCGACAGCGCGAAGCTCTACGGCATCGAGCTCGAGTTCCGCCGTTCCCTCGGCGCCTTCCTGCCGGTGCTGAACCTCTGGTCGGTGAACGCGAATTACGCGCACATCGAGTCGAGCGTCGAAGTCGGCGAGCACCAGTTCTCCGTCGTGACCAACACGAAGCGCCCGCTGGAAGGACAGTCGGACGACGTCGGCAATCTCGCGCTCCAGTTCTACCACCCGAAGTGGGGCACGATGTTCCGCGTCCTCGGTTCCTACAGCGGCGATCGCCTCGTGGAGGTCGGCTCGTTCGGCCTGCCGGATGTGATCGAACAGGCGTACGTCTCGCTCGATGCCGTGGTCTCGCAGAGCGTTCCGTTCGCGCGCGGCGTCGAGCTGAAGCTCGCCGCGACGAACCTCCTCGACGCGAAACGCGAGTTTCTGCAGCGCGGCGAAGTCCAGCGGCGATTCGATCCGGGCCGCCGCATCTCCCTCAGCCTCTCCTACACCCCGTTCTGAAACGGCGGGCGGGTTCCCCTCCCGCTTTTTGATCTCACAAGGAGGAAGTTCATGAGAAGGATCCTGATGATTCTGGCCATCGGAGTGTTCAGCGCAGCGGCGCTCGCCGCCCCGCGCCCGTTGGACGCTCGCAACACGCAGTGGGTGCGCCGGGCGCCCTTGTCGGCCGAGGTTTTGGATACGGCGCTGGCGCAGGCTTCGTTCGCCGAGACGAACGGCAACCGGCCCGTGGTGCTGCTGGAGACGAACTACTACACGTTCAATCCCAGCGAGCCGCTTCAGCTGCGCGTGACCGTCGATCCGAACGGCTTCGGCGCCGCGGCCACGATGTTCCTCTACTGGGAGAACCGCACGACGGGTGAGCGCCGCTACTACAACGTGGCCGGCTCGCAGCTCGCGGCGGGCGTGCAGCAGGACCTCTTCGGCGGCGTGAATGCGCCGGTGCCGGTCTTCATCCCGACGCTCCGCGACTTCGTCCTCTTCGGCAACGCCGACGCGAACACGCTGAGCTTCGGCGCGGCAGGCGCGCTTGGCTCGTCGATCAGCGTTCCGTCCGGCCAGACCGGCCTTTATCAGTTCGTCTTCGAGCTGCGTGACGCGGCCGGCAAGCGCGTGCTCGCGCGCTCGAACGCGATGTACTCCTACATCACCGGCACCGTCGACGTGAGCGGCACGATCACCACGTCGCAGCACTGGACGGCCGATAAGCGTTACGTGCTCCATGACTACGTCGGCGTGCAGGCGCCGGCGGTGCTCACCATCGATCCGGGCACGGTCATCTACGGCGGCGACGGCCGCGCGACGCTGTTCATCCAGAAGAGCGCGAAGATCATCGCCGACGGCACCGAGCGCCGCCCGATCATCTTCACCTCCCCGCAGCGCACCGGTCTGCGCGCCCAGAAGGATTGGGGCTCGCTCGTCCTCTTCGGCAACGCGCCGATCAACTTCCCGGGCGGCTCGTCGTTCATGGAAGGCCTGCCCAGCCAGCCGGCGTACGCGTTCGGCGGCACCGATCCGGCCGACAACAGCGGCATCGTCCGCTACGTCCGTCTGGAGTTCGGCGGCTTCGAGATCGCCACGAATCAGGAGATCAACGGCCTGACGCTGGCCGGCGTCGGCACCGGCACGGTCATCGATTACGTCGAAGTGTTGCAGAACAAGGATGACTGCTTCGAGTGGTTCGGCGGCACCGCCAATGCCAAGCACCTCCTCGGCATCGACTGCGCCGACGACGCGCTCGACACTGACAACGGCTCGCAGGCGAACGTGCAGTTCGCGGCGTTCATCAAGCGCGGCGTTTACGACGAGAACGACTCGAACATCCTCGCCGAGTCGGACAACGACGCGAACGGCAGCGCGAACCTCCCGCTGACGAATCCCACGATCTACAACGTCACGACGGTCCGCGCGACGACGCAGGACGGCAACTTCGGCGCCGTTCTCCGCCGCAACACCACGGGCAAGTACTACAACGTGATCACGATGGGCACGAAGAATGCGCCGATCGATCTGCGCGATGCGCCGACGGTCGCCAGCGCCAACTCCGGCAAGCTGGTCATCGACAACTCGATTCTCTTCGGCAACTTCGCCGACGCCGCGTTCCCCAGCCGTCCGGCCGGCGAAGCCGACGCCTCGCGCACCTTCGCCTTCACCACGAACAAGAACAACCGCAACGTCGATCCGAAGCTGGCGATGGGCACGCCGTCGCTCATCCGCACGCTGACGCCGGATCTCTCGCCGCTCGCCAACTCCCCCGCGCTCGACGCCGACTTCGTCGCGCATCCGCCGGACAACGGCTTCTTCGAGCAGGTGGACTTCCAGGGCGCGGTGGGACCGGGCAACAACTGGATCCTCAGCGGCTGGGCCTGTTTCTCTGACAACTGAGACCTCCGAGGAGAACGACGACCATGAAACGACTACTCACGATTCTGTTTGTTCTCGCGCTGGTTCCGGCTGCCTTCGCGCAGTCGTACAGCACGATTCCCAGCGGCGCTCAGGTCGTGCCCGGCCCGGGCGATCCGGATGGCACCGGCTTCGGCGTCGTCACGATCGACGGCACGACGCTCCGCACCACGATCTTCGCCCAGAACATCGGCACGCCGACCGCCGCCGAGATCCGCTCCGGCGCTGCCGGCACGTCCGGCGCCGTCGTCGTCACGCTGACGCCGGGCACGCTGAGCAACGGCTCGACCACGATCACGACCGAAGTGGCGAACCAGATCAACGCCAATCCCGGCGGGTATTACATCGAGCTGCGTAATGCCGAATTTCCGAACGGCGCGATCCGCGGCCAGCTCACCCGCGCCCAGGGCGACGGGGTGCGCTCCGCGTTCCTCCCGGTCGTCGGCAAGGTCGCCGGCCAGGCCGGCACGAACTTCGTGACCGACATGCGCATCGTCAACAACGGCGGCGCCACGGCGACCGTGACGCTCGACTTCTACGGCCAGAACGCCGCCGGCAACAACGCCGCGACCGCGACCAAGACGGTCACCGTGGCGCCCGGCGAGCAGAAGGTGCTCAACGACGTGATGCAGTCGACCCTCAACGTCGCCAACGGCCTCGGCGGTCTCAAGATCACGTCCGACCAGAACGTGCTCGTCACCGCCCGCGTGATCAACGACCTGCGCGGCGAGAGCAAGGGCACGGCCGGATTCGCGTATGACGCGCGCGAGACGGGCAGCACCAGCGGCACGCTGGCGTTCCTCTCCAACAACGCCGACTACCGCACGAACATCGGCTACTTCAACCCCGGCTCTTCGCCCGTGACGGCGACGTTCGTCGCCCGCCGCGCCGACGGCGCCGTGCTCGGCACGAACACCGTGACGATCCCCGGCTTCGCCATGGTGCAGCAGGCCGCGTTCGCGCTCATCTCTAACGTGGCCGAGGCGAACCGCACGCAGAACGACTTCTTCGTGACCTGGAGCGCCACCTCGCCGTTGTTCGTGTACGGCGCGGTGACCGACAACAAGACCGGCGACGCCGTGCTCACGCGGTAGGTTTCTCAAAAAAGTAGGGCCGGCTCTCCAGCCGGCCGCAGTCGAGAATGATGCGGCGGGCGCTGCCCGCCGCGTCCGTTTTTGCGGGGCCGGCTGGAGAGCCGGCCTACGTAACTTCAGGTATGCGGCGAACCGCACGCGGAACGACTTCTTCGTGACCTGGAGCCCCACCTCGCCGTTGTTCGTGTACGGCGCGATGACCGACAACAAGACCGGCGACGCCGTGCTCACGCGGTATGTTTCTCAAAAAACGTAGGGCCGGCTCTCCAGCCGGCCGCAGTCGAGAATGATGCGGCGGGCAATGCCCGCCGCGTCCGTTTTTTGTGGGGCCGGCTGGAGAGCCGGCCCTACGTCATTTCAGGTATGCGGCGAACCACTCCACATACCGTTTCTCGATGTCCGTCTGCCGCAGCGGATCCTCGGGCGAGTGGCCCGGCACCGGGTACGCGATGAACTTCGTCGGCACCTCGTTGTCGCGCAGCGCGCGGTACATCTGGTACGACTGCACCACGGGGACGCGGACGTCGCCGGTATCGCTCATGATCAGCGTCGGCGTCCTGATGTTCTTCGCGTACGTGATCGGCGACTGGTCCACGTACTTTTTCAGATTCTCGGCGGCGTAAGGCGAGCCCCAGGTGAGGCGGCGTCCGCTGCCGCCGTCGCCGAGGACGTATTGGTCGACGAGGTTGTTGACGGCGGCGCCGGAGACGGCGGCCTTGAAGATCGGATAGTGGCCGATCATCCAGGACGTCATGTAGCCGCCGTACGACCAGCCGCCGACGCCGATGCGCGACTCGTCGATGTAGCTCCGTTTCTTCAGCTCGTTGATGCCCGCCATCACGTCGCGGCCGGGACCGGCGCCGGAGTCGTCCGAGATCGAGCTCGTGAAGTCGTTGCCGGCGTTGTCGCTGCCGCGGTAATTCGGCTGGAACACGACCCAGCCCTGCGCTGCGAGCGACTGCGGGATCGTGCTGAACGAAGTCGTCGACGCCGACCGCGGGCCGCCGTGGATGTACAGCACGAGCGGGTACTTCTTCGTCGCGTCGAAGTCGGGCGGATAGGTCACGATGCCGTTGAAATCCATCCCGTCGTTCTTCCACGTCAGCACGTCGGAACGGCCGAGGGCTTTCTCGTTGACGAAGTCGTTGAGGTGCGTGAGCTGGCGCGGCTTCGCGTCGAGCGACGACAGGTAATAGAGCTCGCGCGGATGCGATGGCGTCGTCGCGGTGAAGACGGCCGAGCCGTTCTTCGCGAGCGACATGTCGGGCCAGTAGCCGTGCGTCGGATCGGCGTCGCCGAGGTCGAGGCGGCGGAACTTGCCGTCGGCGTTGACCAGGTAATACGTCGTGCCGGTGCCTTCGTGCGCGGCGGTGAGGAACGACTGCCCGTCCGGTAGCCAGATCGTGCGGTAAACGTTGCGGTCGATGGCGAGCGTCGAGTCGGCGCCGTTGCCGCCGGCGGTGGGGGCGATCCAAATCGAGTTCGCGCTGTTGCGCTTGCCGCGGAGCGGATACCAGTACGCGATGCGCGAGCCGTCCGGCGAGAACACCGGCTGCGTCTCGTCGACGTCATTCGTCGTGATGCGCTTCGTCTCGCCGGTCGCAACGTTCACCAACGCGATGCGTCCGGAGTTCGGCGTTCCCGCGTGCGCGGACTCGCGGCGCGTGATCGCGATCCACTTGCCGTCCGGCGACCACGAAAGCGGCGACGCCGCGGGACCGGGCGGATGCGCGATCGGCAGGCTCCACGTTCCGGACGTGACGCGCTTCGCGTTGCCGCCGTTAGCGGACACGACCCAGACGTGGGACGGCGTGGGCTCCTCGCGCATGAGGTAGTCGTCGTCGCCGACTTCGAACGAGATCGGCTTCTCGTCCGTCTTCGGCACTTCATCCGCGGTGACATACGCGAGCTGCGCGCCGTCTGGCGACCACGCGAACTGCTGCACCCCGCGCGGCGCGTCGGTGATGCGGCGAGGATCGCCGCCGTTCAACGTTATCAGCCAGACCTGGCGCTTCGCCTCTTTGTCGGAAGATGCATTCGCGAGGAACGCGAGCTGGGAGCCATCCGGCGACCATCGTGGCGAGGCGATGCCGCGGCGGTCGTAGGTCAATGGCCGTTGGGTATTCGTCGCGACGTCGATCGCCACGAGCTCCGGCTCGTAACGGTTCTCCTTCGCGTTGGCGCGGGTGAAGATGACGGCGATGGTCTTGCCGTCCGGCGAGAGCTGGGGATCGCTGGGATTGACGATGCGCAGCCGGTCGGTCGGCTGCCACCTGTCGGCGGCGTGGGCGGTGAGCGCGGCAACGAAGAGCAGAGCAGACGCAATTCGTTTCATATACGGTGAGAGTATCGAATGTAGGGCCGGCTCTCCAGCCG
>JAFAVZ010000497.1 GCA_019242175.1 Acidobacteriota bacterium | reverse complement strand
GCGGCTTGAATGAGCACTCGCCGTATTGTAGTTGCTGGTTGGTTGCTAGTTGCTAGTTGCTGGCTACTGGTTGCTGGTTACTGGTTGCTGGTTACTGGTTGCTGGTTGCTGGTTACTGGTTACTGGTTACTGGTTACTGGTTACTGGTTACTGGTTACTGGTTGCTGGTTGCTGGTTGCTGGTTGCTGGTTACTGGTTACTGGTTGCTGGTTGCTGGTTACTGGTTGCTGGTTGCTGGTTGCTGGTTACTGGTTGCTGGTTACTGGTAGAAAGACCAAAGAGAATCGGATCTACTAGCAACCAGCAACCAGCAACCAGCAACTAGCAACCACTAACCACTACCCAGCAACCACATGTCCGCCCTCCTCGAGACCATCTCCCGCCATTGGGGCTACGACTCCTTCCGTCCGCTGCAGCAGGACGCGATGCAGGCCGCGCTCGACAGACGCGACTCGCTGGTCGTGATGCCGACCGGCGGCGGCAAGTCGCTCTGCTACCAGGTGCCGGCCGTGATGCGGGGCGAAGTCACGCTCGTCGTGTCGCCGCTCATCTCGCTGATGAAGGACCAGGTCGACGGCCTGCTCGCGTGCGGGGTGGTGGCCGCGCAGATGAACAGCTCGCTGACGTCGCTGGAGCAGCGCGGCGTCGAGAAAGACTTGATGGAAGGGAAGATCCGGCTGCTCTTCGCCTCGCCGGAACGGCTGGCGATGCCCTCCTTTCGCGAGCTGCTGAAGCGCGCCGGAGTGAAGACGTTCGCCATCGACGAGGCGCACTGCATCAGCCACTGGGGCCACGATTTCCGGCCCGAATACCGCCAGCTCCGCTCCCTCCGCCAGCACTTCCCCGACGCTTCGGTCCACGCGTACACGGCGACCGCGACGCAGCAGGTGCGGCGGGACATCGCCGAGCAGCTCGCGTTGCGCGATCCGCTCGTGCTCGTCGGCGATTTCGATCGTCCGAATCTGACGTACCGCGTTCTACCGCGTGTAGACGAGCAGAAGCAGATCCTCGACGTCGTCGCGCGGCACAAGGACGAGGCGGGGATCATCTACTGCACCCGCCGCAAGGACGTCGACTCGCTCTCCGAGCAGCTGCGCAAACGCGGCATCGACGCGGTCGCGTACCACGCCGGCATGTCGCAGGAAGAGCGGCGCGCGGCGCAGGACGCGTTCACGGCGGAAAAGTGCGATCTCGTGGTCGCGACCGTCGCGTTCGGGATGGGCATCGACCGCTCGAACGTCCGCTACATCCTCCACACGGCGATGCCGAAGTCGATCGAGCACTATCAGCAGGAAACCGGACGCGCCGGCCGTGACAGCCTCGAAGCCGAATGCGTGCTGCTCTACTCCGGCGCAGACGTCGTGCTGTGGAAGTCGATGATCGATCGCGGCGGCGAAGAAATCGATCCCGATCCGCGCTACCGCGAGGCGGCGGTGCGCCATCTCAACGACATCGACCGCTATTGCGCCGGCACCGTCTGCCGCCATCGCGCGCTCGTCGAGTACTTCGGCCAGCGTTACGAAAGCCCGAACTGCAACGCCTGCGACATCTGCCTCGGCGAAACCGAAGATGTGCCCGAGGCGCTCGTGGTGGCGCAGAAGATCGTGTCTTGCGTTTACCGCGTCGGACAGGCGTTCGGCGTCGGCCACGTGATCTCCGTGCTGCGCGGCGAAGAAACGGAGAAAGTGCGCGACCGCGGTCATGACCGGCTCTCGACGTACGGTCTGCTTAAAGGCCACGGCCGCAACGAAGTGCGCGACTGGATCTACCAGCTCGTCGCTCAGGGCTTCCTCGCCCAGACCGACGATCAGTATCCGGTGCTGCGGTTGACGAACGAGGCGCGTGGCGTGATGCGCGGCGAGGCAGCGATCCGTCTGCGCCAGCCGATCGTCACGAAGAAAGGCGCGGGCAAGGCGCCGAAGAAGCAGTTCGGCGAGTCGTGGGAAGGCGTCGATCGCTCGCTCTTCGATGTGTTGCGCACGTGGCGCCGCGAGGAAGCGCAGGAGCGGGGCGTGCCGCCGTACGTCATCTTCAGCGACCGCACGTTGCGCGAGATCGCGCGCGTGCGGCCGACGACGCTCGTCGCAATGCGCGAGGTTTACGGCGTCGGCGACGCGAAGCTGGAGGAGTTCGGGCGGAAGGTGCTGTCGCTACTCGCGGGCGTCGACTAGTGGACGGACACGGTTGAGCGGCAGCAGATGGCGCAGGGATCGGCGTCGGGAGCAAGGCGCGTCGCCGCAGGCCGCTTCAGCCGTTCCCGTCCACTAGCTCCAGGATCTTCGCCACGTGCTTCCACTCCGTCGCGCCGTTGCCGATCGCGACGCGCACGCAGTAACGCCCCTGCAGCTTCGTGTTCGACACGAACGCCTCGCCCGAAGCGTTGATCCGTTGCAGCAGCGCCTCCGTCGCCGCGTCGCCGGCCTTCAGCGCGAAGACGACGACGCCGAACATCTGCGGCGCCATCAGCTGCACGCCGTCGCGCCGTTCGAGCTCTTCGCTGAGCTGCTCTGCGAGGACGACGTGGCCTCGCAGCACTTCGCGCAGATGTTCGAGCCCGTAATGCTCCAGCACCATCCACAACTTCAGCGCGCGGAAGCGGCGGCCGAGCTGGATGCCGTAGTCCATGTAGTTGACGGCCGCGCCGTCGCTCGTCGTGAGGTACGCCGGCGGCACGAGCGAGAACGCCTCGCGCAACACGTCCGGCCGCTTCGTGTACAGCACGGAGCAGTCGACCGGCGTGAACATCCACTTGTGCGGATTCGTGACGATCGAGTCGGCGTTGTCGATGCCTTCCCACAGCCAGCGAAACTCCTCGCACAGCGTCACCGGCCCGGCGTACGCGGCGTCGACGTGCAGCCAGATGTTCTCCCGTTTCGCGATCTTGCCCACCGCCGGCAAAGGATCGACGGATCCGGTCGACGTCGTGCCGAGCGTGACGACGATCGCGCACGGCGTGAATCCCGCCGCCCGGTCCTTCGCAATCGCCTCCTCCAGCGCCTCGGGCAGCATGCGAAAACGTTCGTCGCTGGCGATGTGCACGACGTTGTCGACGCCGATGCCGAGGGCGACGGCGGCTTTGTCGATGGAGTTGTGTGCGTGCTCGGAGCAATACACGCGGAGCGTCTTCGTGAGGCCTTTCGTGCGCACGTCCGGCGCCGCGGTCTGGCGCGCGGCGGCGAGCCCGAGGAACGTGTTGATCGATGCGGTGTCATTGATGATGCCGAAGAGATTGCTCGGCAACCCCAGCGCGTCACGGAGCCAGCCGAGAGCAACCGTCTCGAGCTCGGTGAGCGCCGGCGACGTGCGCCAAAGCATGCCGTTGAGATTCAGCGCGGCGGAGAGCAACTCGCCGAGGACGCCGGCCTGCGAGCCGGTGATGGCGAAGTAGGCGAAGAACGCCGGATGATTCCAATGCGTGACGCCGGGCAGCAGCTTCTGTTCGAACTCCTGCAGCAGCGTGTCGTAAGAAACCCCCCGTTCGCGAGCCTCGGCGGCGAAGAGCTTCGCGACGTCTCCCGGCTGCACGCGCGCGAGGACGTCGAAGTCGTCGATGTTGTCGAAGTAGTTGCCGATCCAGTCGATCAGCTTGTGGCCGGCGGCGCGGAAATCATTGCTGTTCGGGTCGAGCTTCGGCATGCGGCGCAATATATCGCGCCAGGCCCAGGAGCGCGGCGAAGAGCGCGGGCGGCTCGAGCTGCCGCACGAGGCGCGGCCAGGACGAGGAGATGTGCCACTGCACGTCGTGCGGCGTCACGAAGTAGGCGCCGAGGAAGAAGACGAATTGCGCGGCGACGGCGACGACGAGAAATCGCTCGGTCTGCGTGGTGCGCCCGAGGATCCACATCGTGATGATGCCGGCGAGGATGCCGAGCCAGAGCCAGCCATCGGGAAACGATTCGGCGAGATCGCCGACGATGATGCTCGTCTCGCCGAGGTGTCGCACGAGACGCTCGAACGGCGAGCCGGCGGCGAGATCGGTGCCGAGCCCGTGGACGGCGCGCATGAGCAGCCACGGCGCTGCGATCGCGACGGCGGGCCAGAGCCGGAGCACGTCTCGCGCGCGGCGTTCGACGAGCAACGCGACGACGACCGCGGCGAAGAGCGTCAAGCCCTCGTTCTTCGTGCTCGCGGCGAAGCCGAGGAGGATGGCGGCGTTCGTCATGCCTCCGCAACGCGCGAACAGCAATCCCGCCGTTCCATACGCAACGAGCGGCCCCTCGGCCATCCCGACATAGCGCGAGACGGAACGCGCGGCGATGGCGAGCGTGACGAGCGAGGCCAGCGACGGCGAGAGGTCGCGCGCGGCGCGTTCGCGGATGACGATCACGAGCGCGATGCCGAAGAGGATGAAAGAGACGCCGAACCAGCGGTCGTCCCAGCCGCCTTGCAGCAACGAGACGAACGCGTAGTGCAACGGCAAGAGCAGCGGATAGTCGGGATGGGAGAACTGGTTCCACGGCGTCTCGAGGTAGTGCCAGTCGATGCCGCCCGCGTCGTAGAAGACGCGCCCTTTCAATCCCCAGATCGCCCAGTAATCCCACTCCCACGGCCGGGAGATCGTGGCGTAGAAGCAGTAGCCGACGATCACGAGGAGCGTGAGCGCATCGATCGGTGAGAGTCGCGACGGAACGCGCTCGCTGCCGCGCGTGCAGTAGATCGTGAGGCCGGCGGCGAGGAGGGCGATGGCCGCGAGCGGGATCGGCATCCACGGCAACGGCAGGAGCATGACGAGCGACAACGCGCCGCAGGCGTAGAGGAAAGCGAGGGCGATGCGGCGGGCGAGCGTCATCAGCGTTGCAGGAGAATGCCGCCGTTGCCGCGCCAGACTTCGCGTCCGCCGCGCGGCGTCATGCCCCACAACGCGACGTAATCCGCGCGCAGCACGCCATCCGGAAATGGACGATTGTCCTGAGTGAGGACGGGCAGGATGTCGCGGCCGGTCAGGTAGTAGTTCGCGCGATAGAACGCGTAGTCGTAGCCCGCTTCCCAACTCTTGACCGGAACGACGACGGCGATGCGCGCGCCGCGCGGCGTGTGCGCGCGAACGCCCTCGAGGAAGAGCGGATAGTCGGGATACCAGCCCCGATCCGCCGCGCGCTCCATCGTCTTGCGCAACGGCTCGCGATTCACGAACGTGAGGCGGATGAGCGTCGGTTCGACGCCGAGCAGGACGAGAGCCAGAAAGGCGACGGCGGCGACGATGCGGCTCGGCATCGCAAGGCAGCGTAACACGTGGGGGCCGGCTTCACCGGTCCCGGAACGGGCTGAAGCCCGTTCCCACATCTGGACCGTCCTTTGCTCAAAGAAGGGCGGGAGATACAAACGATGGGATTGTTCAGCGTATTGATGCAGAAGGTCTTTCACGCCGGCGCCGGAGCCGAGGCGCCCAAGGATGTTGCTCATGCCGCGCCCGAGTCGCGCGTTCAGGCGGCGGACCGCCAGAACGTGCCGGTCGCGATCGCGGTGCCGGGCGCTCCGTCCGCGCCGGGCTCGCAGCCTTCGACGCCGGGGTCGTTCAGCGTGCCCGCGCCGGGCAGCTCGTTCGACGTCGGCGCGAATCTCGACAAGCTCGCCGCCGGCCATCATGAGAAGCTCGATTGGAAACACTCGATCGTCGACCTGATGAAGCTCGTCGGGATGGA
>JAFAVZ010000429.1 GCA_019242175.1 Acidobacteriota bacterium | reverse complement strand
CATCGGCCGGCTGGAGAGCCGGCCCTACGTTGCCCAACGATTCATGGCCTTCATCACGGCTCGGCCAACAGGCGCGGCCGAACTGCTCACATCATCCGTACTCTGAGTCGATGAACCATTCTTCGGACTTGTTCCGATACAGCCTGTAGATCCCGCCCCGAACGAGCTCGATATCCCAATACTCCCGAGCCTCGGGCGCCTCTTTCCACCATCCCTCCTCGATGTGCCACGGCCCGGACGAGACGCGCACGTTGCCGCTCAGCTCCGTCTCGCTATGGATGGCCGCGATCTGCGTGTCGCCGTTTTTCCCGATGCGGGTCGTCACGCGGACGGGCACCGGCGGACGCAGGATCCGCGCGGCGAGCAGGCCGCGACTCTTGCGCGGCTGGCGCCGGACGTCCGGCGGCGGAGGCGGATCGAAGACGCCCATGGCGTAGCGTTCGGGCAGGTGGCCGTCGACGGTCATGGGCATCCCGACGCTGCCCACGCCGAGGATGGAGATCAGCTTGGCGATGGTGGTGGCGAGCTTCTCCGGAGAGAGCGCAGCGGGGCCGAAGAGCGAGAGCTGCGCGCGGCGCGGCCGGTCGGGATGGGCGACGATGGAGAAGCCGATGACCGGCGCGCCGGGCGGGTTTTTCTCGAGGTCGAGGCGGAGCAAAGTCAGCATCGTCTTCGCGTCGCGCGTGGGCGCGGGGAGGATGATGGCCCGCGAGTGGTAGCCGTCCGGCTCGAGGGTCATGGTCAGCTCCAGCCGCACGCAGGCGAAGCCCTGGGCCTCGAGGCGCGCCGTCAGCCGGTCGAGGGCGGAGCTGGCGATGAAGAGAAACGGCTCGAGCTCGACGAGCGGCCATTCAAGCTCCATCCCTTCCCGGAATTCCGGCGGAAGAGCGCGCGGAATGAGCGGCCGCGGGTCGATGCCGCGCGCGGCATGATGCAGCTCGCGCCCGAGCTCGCCGAGGCGGCTGGCGACTTCGCTCTCGGCCAGGCCGGCCAGCTCGCCGATGGAGCCGAGGCCCCAGCGTTGGAGCGTGGCGGCGACGTCCAGGGCGGGGGCGAGGCGGGCGAGAGGAAGGGGCGCGAGGAATTCGGCCTCGCCGTCGCGCGGGACGATGACCGGCGACTTGGGCAACTCGGCGGCAATGCGCGCGGCGAGCTTGCTGGAGGCGACGCCGCACCGGGCCGGCAACCCGACGGCATCCGCCGCGCGCATGGCTGCCATGGCCAGCTCGCGGTCGTCCTTGAAGTGCCGCTCCATGCCGCTGATGTCGAAGAAAACAAGCCCTTCATCGCTGTCCTCGACCCTCGGGGAAAAAGTCTCGGCGACTTCGAGTAAGGCTTCCTGCGCCGTCCGCTCGCACTCCCGGTCCCGCCCCCGCGCGACCAGCTTCGGCAGGATGGCCCGCGCCTGGGTGAGGGAGAGCCCCGCCTGAATGCCCTTCGTCCTGGCCCGCCTCGTGGCCGCGATGACGTGGGCGTTGTTGCCGCTCCCCTCGACGATGACGACCGCGTCATCGCGCAGCTCCGGCTCGCTCCGCAGCCTGGCGGCGAGAGGAAAGAGGGGGACGAGAAGGGAGACGATGCGCGACACTCTGCGGGAGTGTACTGAGGTGGGTTGGCGACTCTTCAGGGAGTCGCTTTTTGGGGTCTTGACGCTTATGGGTTGCTTGTCAGGAGTGTTTATTGACTGCGGCGGGATACGGGAGGTGGAGAGCTAATGGTGTGCTATTACGAGAGGCACTCAGCGTTCCACCCAAACCTGTCACTCCTCGCTGGGCGGCTGATAGGTCGCATTCATGAGCCACGTGGCCATTGCCGCGGCGAATCCGGGAATCACTACTTCGAGGAGTGGCATCCGCCTGACGGTCACCTCGGACACGAGCAACCATTCGACGACATCGTTGAAGCTCACATCTTCGTCTGTCCCTTCATTCTGATTCGCTTCGTCGACGCGGGCATGGATCGCGCGGAACAGGAACTCGGGCATTTCGACCGTGACCTGCCTCCGACGATTCAATGGCTTGGCTAGATTTTTCTCAAAGATCGAGACCTCATTCACGGCCGCCTCCTGCATTCAACATGGCCATGGCCACTTTGGAATATAGGTTGTCCATGGCCAACTTGCAAGATGCCGCGTCGCTTAACCAAAGATCCCGATGCGAAAAAGTTCGGAGCCATCGTTCGACGACTCCGCGAAGAACGCGGATGGACGCAGGATCAACTAGCCGAACGGGCCGGGATGAACGGCAGTTACCTCGGCTTCGTGGAACGCGGCGAGAACGTGCCCACGCTCACGGTGATCCTGCTCCTCGCGCAGACGTTGAGCGTGGATCCGGGCGAACTTGTGCGGGAAGTGGCGCGGAAGAAGTGATCGCGCTTGATGTGGCGTAAACGCTATCGTTGCACATGCAGTTGAAGAGCGCGACGTCCGCCGGCCGAGTGGATGCGGTTTTTTTGGCTCGCCGGTCGAGTCGGATCCGAAGCCGAGCCGCATCAGCTTCACCAAGCACGATTGCGCTACAAAAGTGTCGGAAGTTTAGTTTTAGGGGCAAAGCGTGCAAGCTGCTGCTTTAGATCATCGATGACATCGGCGTTAGTATGCAGCGGGACCGAATGCTGTTCCTCTCGCTCCCAATACATCTGATGGTCCGGGTGTTGCCGCGCGGAGAGTACTGTACTAAAGGCCACATCATGAGAAAAGTGAGCCGGCCGGAAAGAACAGATAATTTCGAGGCGCTTCGAGTCGGTTCGCAACGCACGGACGCCTTCAGCCTGCGCGACCAGCTCAAGCTTACTTGGGCCCGGTAATGCGACGGCAGCATCGAGAAGCTTTGCTAGAGATGAGTGTTGGCGCGGCGGAACGAGCGATACAGACTTAGGTAGCTCCTGTACGTTGCCAAATTCATCTCGCGCACGCACCGTCACACGATGAAACGGAATGACAAGAGAGTCGCCATTGGCACCGGCCGGATACATGAACAGCTCAAGTCGAAGCTGTGCATGGCCTTCAAAGTTAACTCTAAACTCGCCTGTGAGCACCTCGCTCTCCGGGTCAGCTAGTCGAGGAAGAAGCATCGTCAAAAGTTCTTGCCGGCCTGCCGGATTGGTATTCGAGCCATAGCGCCACGGCACCTCTCGCGGACCGCCCCTCTTCGTGTTTCCCACAACGTAAGGTGGATTGCTCGTTTCGAAGACGAAGACGCCGAAGGTCTTCTCGGAGAATAGAGCGAAGTTCTGGTAAGCAAGCACGGGCGCTTCGCCGAACTCAAAGCAAGCGCGCATCCCTTCGTACCACTCACCGGATTCGAAGGGCATGATTCCGATTAGGCCCTTTTTTCGCTCGACTCCGAAGATAACAAGGACTGGATGCCAGCGTGCAGCGTTCGCTAGACCCGCGAGCTGAGGCGCGAACTTTTTCGGCTCTACCATTTCGGCTTTTAGTTCGATATGCGAAGTTTCAAAGGGCTCTCGCTGTTGAATGTGACGAAGTACCTCGATTGCCCACGCGTCTGCAGCTGGCTTGAACATACAACTCACGATCTAGTGTTCTTTGCGCAAAAGCAAGGCCTGCGTTAGGCCAACTTCTATTGAAGCTGCTCCCAGCTATCATAGAAAACTAAGTTTTCACCCCCTCTACGCCCCCAATCCCACCCCCACCTCCCGCCCGGCGCGTAAGTCGCGGTGTTTCTCCAGCGTGAGGTCCAGGTCGATGCCGCATAGCACACAGATTGGGTCGCCCTCCCATTGGCCGGAGCCGGCGTGGGCGTAGATGGCGGCCTCGGATGCGGTGCCGGTCAGTGGGTAGGGGGTCGAGATCAGCAGTGCGGTTCCCTGCGCCTCGGCGGTGCGGGCGAGGCGGACCCAGGACGAGTCGGGCACGCGGCCGGGGACGGCGTGGCGGCCGGTGTCGAGCACCACGAGTTGGAAGCCGGCGGCGGAGATCAGCTCCACGGCCATCACCGCTTCCTTCAACTTCTTCGGGCGGACCCAGAGCAGGCGGCGGAGGTCGATGCCGTCGGCTTCGGCGGCCTGGGGGTCGAAGCCGTCGCCGAGGTCGACGAAGACGGCGGCTTCGCCCATGCTCGTGGCGGAGGCGAGGGCGGCCATCGCGATGGAGAAACGTCCTGTAGAGCGTCGGCCGATGAGCTCCACCATCTTGCCCCGGGGAAGTCCGCCGCCGAGGAGGTCGTCGAAGGGGCCGATGGTCGTGGGAAGGTGTTGATTGCGTTGGCGTTGCGCGAGGGATCGGATCAGCTCCGTCCCGTTTAGGACCTTGCTTCCGATCGTGCGAGGGAGGTTTTCCCGCAGCTCCTGGATCGTCCACCGGTCTACGGGGGGTGGGGCTTCGACGATCCTGGGTCTCGTCTCGACAATTTCGAAGTCGCGGTCGAGAACGAAGGCCGTGGCGGTCATCAGTCTGCCACTCGTCAAGATAGGCGGTAACCGGGCGTAAGGCAACGTGCGGATATCTTGCGCGCGGGTGGTCCACCGGGCGTCCTCGCTTCTTCGCAAGGGGACGACTTTGAAGGATCGCGCTGCGCTTGAAAGGTACGGATTCTTCGCCGTCTGCGCGGCTCAGAATGACACCTCTTCGCTGACAAAGGCTCCGTGGTGTCATCCTGAACAGCGAAGACTGTGAAGGATCTCCCGGCACGAGCGCTCATCGCTCGTATCAGGAGATTCTTCGCCGTCTGCGCGGCTCAGAATGACACCGTGCGCTTCACCGGCTTGTATGTGCTGTTGCTTGTTCCAGGGTCGCGACCCAGGATGCCGCCCTTTCACGGCGGCGACACGGGTTCGAGCCGTCGAGCTTTGGTGTCGGTCACGTACAAACAAGGGTCGCTGAGGCTTGGCCAACAAGCGCAGCGGGCCGGGCCCGCCGCCGCTCAGTCCGGAAGCAGACCGGCTCGCGTCGCGTGGATGAAATCCGTGTATGGCGGCGCCTCGCCGGACTGGCGAAGGACGGTCGCGATCTGGCCGCGGTGATACGCGCCGTGCATCACGACGTGGGTGAGGATGTCCTCGACCTTGCTCGTCCAGCTCTCGCCCTTCGAATTGCGGTAGTCGACCTTTGCATGCAGATCGACTTCGCGCAATGCGGATTGCCACGCTTCGCGCAGAGGCTCGATTTCTACGGCGCATTGTTCGAGCGTGAGGTCGGGCCAGACGTCGAGCGAGCGCGTTGGTCGTCCGATCCGGCCGAGCCAAAGCCATTCTGTGGCGAGGATGTGCGCGAATAGGCGTCGCCCGGTGTCGTTCGGTGCAATGAGCGCCCGTAATCCCGCCAATTCTTCGCGGTGCGCCCAATCGTTATAGACGAAGAGACGTTCGTGCATTACCGCAATCCCAGCAAATGCTCCGCGAACACCTCATTGAACAGCGCGCCGGCGCGGCGTTCGCGCAGTCGCGTGACGACGTCCGGGCCGGGCATACCGAGGCGGTGGAGGATGCGGCCGGCGACGAGGGCGGAGCGGTTGAAGCCCATCCCGCAATGCGAAAGCACCCGATGGCCGCCTTGCACGAGATGCGCGCCCATTGCGGCCACGGCTTCCAGGCGGCGCAGATTGGGGAGGTCCTCATCGTAGATGGGGAAATAGACGTACAGGCATTGGCCGGGGACGGTCGGGATGCATTCGTCGAGACCGCCCTCGAGATCGATCACCGTGTCGATGCCGTGCGCATCGAGAATCGACCAGTCCCGGATCACGGGGGAGATGAAGAGGCGGCCGTCGTCGTCGACCTGATAGAGCTTGGAGAGATCCACCACGGACATGGCCGCAGCTTAGCGTGAGCGGGCGGTATACTGCGATGCCTTCCGATGAATGTAGAAGCGGCCATCCGCCGCGCCATCCCGGTATTGGACGAGCGCGGACACATCGATCCCGGCGTCCTCCTGCCGTGGCTCATCCGCTCCGGGATTCCGAAGGCGCAGGCGCGCGACGTCATGCGCTTCGTCCCGCTGGCCTTCGGCCGCGAGGTGCTGGGCGAGATGGTGGACTTGCCGGCGACTTACGTTCGCGTGACCAAAGAGACCGGCGAGCGCCGCGAGGTCGCGTTGCAGGACGAGCCGTTTTTCCGGGAGGCGCGGCGGCTCGCGCTGGTGATCGGCGCCGAGATTGGCGGGTATGTCATCGGCCGGATTGCGCTGCAGAGTGCGGAGTTTCAGGCGGTCAATGCGGCGCTTCAGGCCGGGGCGAATCCGAAGGATCTCGTGTTTGCATCGCCGGTGGTGATGGTCGACGCGGAAGAGAATGCGGCGCCGAAGCCGTGGTGGAAGTTCTGGACCTGAGGCGGGCGGGCACGGCCCGCAGCGTTTATTGGCCAAGCCCGGCGAAGCATTGGCGTCTTGGCATTCTGAGTCGCGAAGATGACGAAGGATCTCCTGATGCAAGCGCTGAGCGTTCAGGCCGGGAGATCCTTCGCCCTCTGCGGGCCTCAGGATGACACCGTGCAGACAAGGAGATTTCGATGAGCAATCTACAGGGCGTGGAGTTGGCTGCATCGCTGACGGTGAAGGACCTCGAGGCCAGTCTGCGCTGGTACACCGAAGTGTTCGGGTTCGACGTCGACCGGCGGCATGAACGGGAGGGGAAGCTGATCGCCATCTCGTTGCGAGCGGGCGACGTGCAGCTCCTCATCAATCAGGACAACGGCGCGAAGGGCCTCGATCGGGCGAAGGGCGAGGGCTTCTCGATGCGGATCACGACGAAGCAGAGCCTCGACGAGCTCGCGCGGGGGATCGTCGAACGGGGCGGCGTGCTCGACCAGCCGGTCACCGAGATGCCGTGGGGGGCTCGGATGTTTCGCATTCAGGATCCGGACGGCTTCCGCTTCACGATCTCGACCTAGCCCGCAGCACGCGACCCGTTACTCCACCCGCGCCATCGCCGAAACGGAGAACCACGTCTCGCTGGCGCTCTTCTGCCACGTCACCGTGAAGCCACCTTCTTCCCAGGCCACGGACGGCGACTGGTCGCCGCCGGGCTCCGTCGCGATGGCGATCGCGGGCGACGCGGAGCCGCTCGCGTCGATCCGCGAGGCGTAGATGTCGCCGGGCCACTGCTCCCACGACTCCCACGCGACGAGGAAGCCGCCGTTCGGCGAGGCAGCGAGGGCGGGATGGCGGGCGGGGGCGGCGGCGAGCAGGATCGAGGACGGATCGAGCACGAGGCCGGCGAGAGAAACGCGCGCGGCGCGGATCGTCTGCGCCGTTTCCCAGGCGCAGAGGAACACTTCGCCATCGAATGCCACGTGTGGTGACGACGCGCTCTCCTTCGACACCTCGAACGGAGCGCCGACCGGAAGTCCATCGCTCGCAACAATTTGTCCGAAGGCGTGATGCGATGCGCAGTCCGTCCAGATGGCGAGATGTGCGGTCGGGGCGGTGGCGAGGGCGGGCGTCGCGACGCACGCGTCCGAGGCGAGAACGACCGGCTCGGCGTCGCCGTCCGTCGCCCGCGCGTGCACCGTTCCGGCGGGATCGACCCACACGACGAGCGGCGAAGCGGAGGCGACGGAGGCGGCGAGGAGGAGCGGGAAGAAGAGAGTCACCAGGGGACGGGGCATGATCGACTTCTGGTACGTCCCTGGGCGCCGGACCGTCTGCTATAATCCGCGCGCGTTTCAGGTAAATTTTTCCGATGGACGCAAATTCCGACTCGACGACAGTCGAGATCTTTGGACAGACATACAACGTTCGTGGGGAAGGAGACCCGGACTATTTAACGGAGCTTGCGCGGTTTGTCGATTCGAGGATGCGCGAGGTCGCGGCCCAGGTCTCGACCGTGGATCCGATGAAGATCGCCATCCTGGCGGCACTGAACATCGCCGACGAGTTCTCTCGATTCCGGAAGCAGCGGGAAGATGCCGCGGATGCCTGGCTGGAGAGGACGGAGGAAATATCGAACCGGCTCGGAAAGGTAATCAGCTGAGCCAATCCATCGAAACCAAGTTGTCGGAGTCCCTGCAGAGTACGTGATGAATGATCTAACTCTTGAACCGATGCTTTTTTCTTACTTCGGGTGCCCGCGTCTCGGGTCGCGAGCATGCCTTAACCGCGAGAACCGCGGTCGGAAGGTAGCCTAAACGGCACGACTAGGGCGCCCACCTGTCTTGGCAGGTTCAAGTAAGAATCCCTCACACGGCTCAGGCGGGGTTCTCCGATTTTTGATTTCCTCCACTGCGTGAGCCTCCCGCCCCACCGGGGAGGTGCAGTCTTGTTGAACATTTTGATTTCCGTAGGAATCGGCCTCGCGGGTGCCATCGTCTTGGCGCTCGTCTGGATGGCCGTGTATCGCAAGCGCGCAGAAGTGCAGATGGACGAGGCCCGTCGTTCTGCAGAGCGCATCGTCGAAGACGCCCGCAAATCCGCCGAGTCCCGTGTCAAAGAGGCCGATCTCGAGGCCAAAGAGAAGCTGCTCCAGATGCGGTCGGACTTCGACCGCCAGGCGCAGCAGCGCCGCGACGAGATGAAGAACTCCGAGCGGCGCCTGCAGCAGAAGGAAGAGAACCTCGACAAGAAGACGCAGCAGCTCGACTCCCGCATGGGCGAAGTCGAGAACCGCGACAAGGCGCTCAACAATCGCGAGAAGCGCGTCGAGGAGCGGGAGACGGAGCTCGACGACCTCGTCGAAGCGCAGCGTCACCGTCTGGAGCAGGTCGCCGGCCTCACCGTCGAGGAAGCGAAGCGCGAGCTGATCCGCGGCATCGAGAACGAAGCCAAGCTCGATGCGGCGAAC
>JAFAVZ010000056.1 GCA_019242175.1 Acidobacteriota bacterium | reverse complement strand
CCCCACGTCTTAGACAAAACGTAGGGCCGGCTCTCTAGCCGGCCCCATGAATCACGGTCGCGGCGGGCACCGCCCGCCGCATCATTCTCGACTGCGGCCGGCTGGAGAGCCGGCCCTACGTTTTCCCGCGTGACAATGGCGATTCGGGCGGGAGCGGGTGTCGACGAACGGTTTGGTGCACGAGGCGGTGCTCGACGCACTCGCGCAAAAACAACGTGGGAACCGGCTTCAGCCGGTTCCAGGCCGGGCTGAAGCCCGGCCCCGCGTACGCACTCGCGCAAAAGCAACGTGGGAACCGGCTTCAGCCGGTTCCGGGCCGGGCTGAAGCCCGGCCCCACGTACGTTTTCCCGAGCAATAATGGAGCGCGTGGCGTCCAAGGTCCCCATCCCCACCATCCTCCTGCGCGGCCTGCGGCGCCGTTGCCCGCGTTGCGGGGAAGGACCGCTGTTCCGCCAGTGGATCCACGCTCACGCGCGGTGCCCGGTTTGCGACCTTCAGTACCAGCGCAACTACGGCGACATCTGGATGTGGGTCATCATCACCGACCGTCTTCCCATCGCCCTCGGCATCATCCTCATCTACTTCGGATTCCGCTCCACCAACTGGAGCCTTGGCGCGGGGTTCTTTCTCCTGCTCCTCATCCCGTTGCTGGCGACGATGCGCGAGCGGCAGGGCCTCGCGATCGCGCTCGACTACCTCTGGCGCATCTACCTGCCCGACCCCTCGGACGACATCCATCGCGAGCCTTACGTGCTGAACCGTAACAATCCGTAACCGTCGCGACGCGATAGATTGTCGACCTGCCCATTCGGCCAGCAGAACCCGCGCGAGCCGAGAGGTAAAATGCGCCGCGAAAGCGGTTACACGGTCCAAAACCACCATGAGGAATCTCCGTATCTTCACCGGGCGCCTGCGGGCGCTCTTCTTTTCTTAGGTCCCCCGGAAACGTCGCGGCCGATCCGGTCGCCGATCATCGGCTGCTGTCTACAGCCGGTGGAATTTCAACCGCCAACGTAGGCGACCGCTCTCTGCCTGCAGAGACCGCCAGCTTGCCGCGGCAATCAACGAGGTACAGTTTTTAGAAGCCGTCATGAAAAAGCGTTTGTTTTTGATGCTTCTCGTCGTCTTCGTCGTCATCGGCAGTCTCGCCTGGTTCAAGTACTCCCAAATCCGCAAAGCGATGGCTCAGGGTTGGAACCCGCCGCCCGAAGCCGTCACCACCACCGTGGCCAGACAGGACACGTGGGCCGGCGCGACGAACGCCATCGGCACCGTCGCCGCCGTCAAAGGCGTCACGGTCAGCGCCGACCTGCCGGGCATCATCGAAAGGATCACTTTCGAGTCCGGCCGTAGCGTCGCGCAGGGCGAAGTCCTCGTCACGCTCGACTCGAAACAGGAACGGGCTCAGCTCGCGGCCGCCGAGGCGCAACGGGAGCTCGCTCGGCTGGCGCTGACGCGGAACCAGGGCATGGCCAGCCAGGGCGTCGTCGCCCAGTCGTCGCTCGACCAGGCCAGCGCCGAGTTCAAGTCCGCCGACGCCCGCGTCGGCGAGATCAAGGCGACGATCGAGCGGAAGACCATCCGCGCGCCGTTCTCCGGCGTCCTCGGCATCCGCCAGGTCAACCTCGGGCAATACCTCGCCGGCGGCGCACCGATCGTGACGCTGCAGGCCGTGCGCCCTGCCTACGTCAACTTCTCCGTCCCTCAGGCCCAGCTCGGCCAGCTCTCCCCCGGCTCCTCCATCGAAGTGACTTCCGACGCCCTCGGCGCTCCCGAAAAGGGGCGCGTGACGGCGTTCGAGTCGGCCATCGACGAGGCGACGCGCAACGTGCAGGTCCAGGCCGAGTTCGAGAACCGCTCCGGCAAGATGCGCCCCGGCATGTACGTCGAGGCGAAGCTCTCCAGCGGCGGCTCCACGCCGGTCGTCGTCGTCCCCGCGTCGGCGATCAGCTATGCGCCGTTCGGCGACTCGGTCTACATCGTCGAAGACATGAGGGATCCGCAGGGCAAGCCGTACCGCGGCGTGCGCCAGCAGTTTGTGAAGCTCGGCGGCTCGCGCGGCGACCAGGTCGGCGTTTTGACCGGCGTCAAACCGGGTGAAGAAGTCGTGACCTCCGGCGCGTTCAAGCTCCGCCCCGGCGCCGCGGTCCTCGTCAACAACAACGTACAGCCGGCGAACAGCGCGGCGCCGAAACCCGAGAACAGCTAGTTGTCCGCAGGGCCATCACTGTCATCCTGAGCCCCGCAGAGGGCGAAGGATCTCCTGGTATGGGCGAGAAGCGCTCAGCGCAGGAGATCCTTCGGCGTCTTTGCGCCTCAGGAGGGCAGGAGTCGCGGTCCTCGAAGACACGGAGGCGTCATGAAACTCACCGATCTCTTCATCAAGCGGCCCGTCCTGGCGATGGTCGTCAACCTGGTGATCCTCATCGCCGGGTTGCAGGCCATCCGCTCGCTCGTCGTCCGCCAGTTCCCGCGCAGCGACATGGCGAACGTCGTCGTCAGCACCGCGTACGTCGGCGCGAACGCCGACCTCGTGCGCGGCTTCATCACCGCGCCCCTCGAACGCGCCATCGCCGGCGCCGACGGCATCGACTTCCTGGAGTCGTCGAGCGGCCAGGGCGTTTCGACGATCACCGTCCACCTCAAGCTCAACTACGACACGAACGCCGCGCTCACCCAGATCCAGTCGAAAGTCGCGCAGGTCAGAAACCAGCTGCCCCCCGAGGCTGAGGCGCCGATCATCGATTTGCAGACGACGGATAGCCAGTTTGCGGCGGCGTACATCGGCTTCTCCTCGAAGGATCTGGATCAGAACCAGATCACGGATTACCTCACGCGCGTCGTCCAGCCGAAGCTGAGCGCCATCTCCGGCGTGCAACGCGCGGAGATCGTCGGCGACCGCACGTTCGCCATGCGCGTGTGGCTCGATCCGCAACGGATGGCCGCGCGCGAGATCTCGCCGTCGGACGTCCGCAACGCGCTCAGCTCCAATAACTACCTCTCCGCCCTCGGCCGCACCAAAGGCACCATGACGGCCGTCAACCTCGTCGCGAACACGAACCTCCAGACCGTCGACGAGTTCAAGCAGCTCGTCGTGAAAGAGCGCGGCAACGATCTCGTCCGCCTCGGCGACATCGCAGACGTCGTCCTCGGGGCCGAAACGTACGACGGCGACGTCAGCTTCAACGGCCAGACGGCGGTGTTCATCGGCGTCTTCGTCCTCCCCACCGCGAACACGCTCGACGTGATGAAGCGCGTGCGCGAGACGATG
>JAFAVZ010000361.1 GCA_019242175.1 Acidobacteriota bacterium | reverse complement strand
GCTGATCCATCTCCTGCTTCATCGCCTGATAGGTCGCGACGCGCGTGTCCTGATCGGACTTCATCGCGGCGTAGACGTAGAGGCGGGACAGCGTCTTGTTCAGATCGGTGAAGGTCGTCGCGGCGGCGAGCAGCGAGGCCGAGGAGTCGCCGAGGTGACCTTTGTATTGGGTGAGGCGGGGAAGCTGCTTGGCGAAGTCTTCTTTGGCGGCGCGCCAGGCATCATCCGTGGGATAGATCTGGGAGAGATCCCATTTGTACTTGTCCTGGATCTTGGTGCGGTCGCGCTCCTGGCCCGTCGCGGACAAAGCGAGCGCGAGCGCGACGGCGAACGTCAGTGCTCGTTTCAAAATCTGGTGACTCCTTTCTGGTGCGGTGCAACGCATGCTGTCGCAAAAAGTTGCGTGCGTTTGTAAGCCATGTGTAACGCTTTTGCATAGGGAGGAGTCGAAGGAACGAAGGAGAAAGACACGATGCGAATCGCGGCAATCATCCTGGCACTCGGCCTCTCGCTCACGGCAGCGGCGCAGGAGGCGACGCCGTCCTCGCCCGACTACTCTCGCGACCGCCTGCGGCAGATTCTCGCCGCGAATGAGGAGCCCGAACGCGAACGCGGCATCGAGTTCCTCCCCGGCGCCATCCTCTTCCGCGCCCTCGGCATGCGCTACCAGTTCAACGCTTTCGCCGCCCCCCTCCCCGGCTCCGTCCGGAAGACGACCGGCTTCGACGTCGACCCTTTCGCGCTGACCGGTACGGAGATCGCGCAGACGTCGCGGACCTGGGTCTCGCGCAGCGCCGTGAGCTCGGAGTTACGACGGATTCAGCGTACGGAGCGGGACCGGGCGAAGATCAGGGTCACGCAGTAAGTGTCATCCTGAGCGCAGCGAAGGATCCGTACCGATCTCGCGCCGCGCCTGAAGGTGCGGATTCTTCGCCGTCTGGCGCGGCTCAGAATGACACCCTCGCCCTCACGAGCCCTGCCGCAGCAGTTCCACGTGTGCGTTGTTGAACTCCGGGTCGTCGCGATCGCCCTCGTGGTGAATGACAAAGTCGCCGAGCACCGTATCGTGCACGACTTGGCCTTCGCGAAACACGGCGCCAAATGCCTGGCGCTCGATCAGTTCGTTGCACAGATCGGCGACTTCGTCGAAGTCTGCGGATGCGACGCCGCGGATGCTGAGATCGGGACGGCCGAACGCGAGCAGACCGCGGGTGTGCAACCAGATCCCGTCGCGTTCCACCGAATAGAGAATCATCACGTGCCGATGCGGATTCGGTGCGTCGGGGACGAAGAACGTCTCCTTCCACTGCTCCGGACGCCACCACCGGAAAGTCATCGGGTCGTGGATGGCCACTGCGCCGTGATCGGCGAGCCAGGCCATCACTCCCATCACGTCCCGCAGGTAGCGCAACGAGTCCGAGTCGTCGGTCTCGCCGGCAAGAACGATCGCGCCGGGAGCCTCCAGGACGCGACGGGAGAGCTCGAAGTCCTCGGCGACGAGTTGCTCCCAGACGTAGCCCTCCTGGAAAGACTCGAGATAGCGTTTCGGCTGCCCGCGCACGAACGAGCGCGCTTCGATGCCGTCGGGCAATCCGCGCGTGCGGTACTCAATTGCCGGAACCGCGGAAGAGACCTCCGTTACCCCGACCGCGACGAGGTACAGAAACGGCTTGCCGCCGTTCGGCTTCCAACGCGGGCGCGACCAGTTCTCGTCGGTTTCCATGGCGAGCGAAGCAGTGCCTACCCTATGCGAAAATCCTCCGTTCATGAAGACCATCGCCATCACCGGCGCCACCGGCGACCTTGGCCGCGTCGTACTGCCCCGCCTCGCCCGCGACTACGATTGCATCGCGCTCACCCGGTCGCTCGACAACGCGCCGAAGGAGCCGATCCATGCGCTCGTCAGTCTCGCCGGTGGGTTCGCATCGGGCGAGACCGCGCAAGACTTCGAGAAGATGCTGGACATGAACCTCCTGAGCTTCGTCCGCGCGCATGACGCGGTGAAGCTCGAGGATGGCGGACGTATCGTCGCCATCAGTTCCGCGGCGTCGCTCAGCCATCCGAAAGGCCTCGGCGCGTACGCGGCGTCGAAGAGCGCGTTGAACACGTTCGTCCAGACGCTCGGCGGCAACGCGTTGTTGCCGGACACGATCGACACCGATGCACGACGCAGCGTCGTCGCGGAGTGGATCGTGTGGCTGCTCCAGGCCGAGGCGGTCAAGGGCCAGCTGATCACGCTGAAACTATGAGCGGCTGAGGCCCCAGGCGGTCGTTTCGAGCCACTGCATCAGCTTCTCCGCGTTCACCGGCCGGCTGATCCAATAGCCCTGCGCGAGATCGCAGCCCATGTCGCGCAGCACGCGCCACGTCTCCTCATCCTCCACGCCTTCGGCGCAAACCTGCTTGCCGAGGTTGTGCGCGAGATCGATCACGGTGCGGACGATGGAGGCGTCGGCGTCGCTCGTCGTCATCCCGGCGACGAAGGATTTGTCGATCTTGATCTCGTCGATTGGCAACTGGCGCAGATGCGTCAGCGACGAATAGCCGGTGCCGAAATCATCGATGGAAAGCCGCACGCCGAGCGACTGCAGAAGCGAGAGGATCGCGAGCGCGTGGGCCGGGTCGGCCATGATGCTGCTCTCGGTGATCTCGATCTTCAGGAACCGCGGATCGACGCGCCACTTCTCCAGCAGCATGTGGATCTTCGACGGCAGCGTCTGTTCGAGCAGGCTCTTCGCCGAGATGTTCACCGCCACGTGCACCGGCGCGCCAGCATCCTGCCACTCGCGGACCTGCTGCAGCGCGCGATTCAGCAGCCAGTCGGTGATCGGTCGGATCAGGCCAGTGCGCTCCGCGATCGGGATGAAGACGCCGGGCGCCAGAATCCCGCGCGTCGGATGGTTCCAGCGCAGCAGCACCTCGGCGCGGGTCATGATCCCGCTGCGCAAATGGAGCTTCGGCTGATAGAAAAGCTCGAACTCGTTGCGCTCCAGCGCATGGCGCATCTCCACGACGAGTGCGAGCTGGTCGGCGCTGCGCGGCTCGTGGTCGTCGCGATGGAAGCTGTACCCGAGCTGCGACTGCTTCGCCGTGTACATCGCAACGTCGGCCCGCCGCAGCAGCGTGCGCGAGTCGAGGCCGTGATGCGGATAGAGCGCGATGCCGATGCTCGCCCCGACTTCGAGCAGCTGTCCTTCCACGACGAACGGCTGCTGGAGCGTGTTCAGGATGTTGCGCGCCGTCGTGGCGGCGCCGTTCGCATCGCCGACGTCGGGCAGCAGGATGGCGAATTCGTCGCCGCCGAGGCGGGCGACGGTGTCGGCGTCGTGGAGTTGGTTGCGGAGGCGGAAGGCGACCTGCTTGAGCAAAACGTCGCCGAAGTGATGGCCGAACGTGTCGTTCACTTCTTTGAAGCGGTCGAGGTCCATCAGCAGCATCGCGAGCGCGCTGTGCGTGTCGCGCGCGGTCGTGATCGCCTTGTCGAGGCGGTCGAAGAGCAGCGTGCGGTTCGGCAGATCGGTCAGGCCGTCGTGCATCGCCTGATGGCGCAGCAGCGAGACCTGCGTCTTCGTCGCCGTGACGTCGCGCAGGAACGCGACCCAGTGCGTGAGTTGCCCGCCATCTTCCACCGGGACGAGCTGGATCTGCAGCTCGAACTCCCGGCCATCCTTCCGCCGCGCCGTCGCCTCGGCCTCGAAGGGCCGCCCTTCGAACACGTGATGGAGCAACGCGTCGAAGATCGCCTGATGGCGCTCGACGATGCCGAACGTGATGGGCGTCTGGCCGATGATCTCGTCCCGCGACCGGCCGTACTGCGCGCAGAAGCCGTCGTTCACGAAGGCGATGCGCGGGCCGATCGCCTCGACGGCCGGCGTCAGGATCGCGATGCCCTCCCCCGCCACATGGACGGCTGTACCGAGGAGCTCGAGCTGCTCGCTGAAGAGCCGTTGCTCGGTCAACTTGCGCTCGAGATCGAGGCTCGTCGTCCAGGGCGTCCGGAAGGATGTGGGGTTGTCGGACAAGAGCTTTATTGTAGTGGTTCGGCTGGAACGGCGCCCGCGCGCGTTCCCGGATGGCCCGAAATGACCGATCATGGGCCAGCCGGCCGCGCCCGGAGCGCCTACATTGTGGTCATGGAAAAGCAACCGATCGAACGTTCCGCCCTGCTCGTCGTCGACGCGCAGGATTCCTTCATGGCCACGCCGCGCTGGGAGAAGCGCAGCAATCCCGACTTCGAGCGCAACGTCGCGACGCTCATCGACGCGTGGCGCGCCGCATCTTTGCCGGTGATCTTCATCCTGCACACGGACGACGATCCCGAGTTCGCGCGCACGAGCCCGTACTTCAAGCTGATGGACTTCATCGAGCGGCGGGACAGCGAGCCGCTGCTCGTCAAAACGACGCGCAATTCGTTCACGAGCACTGATCTGCAGCGGCGCCTCGAAGCGCTCGGCGTCACGCGCATCGTCGTTACCGGCATCCAGACCGAGCAATGCTGCGAGACGACCACGCGCATTGGCGCGGACCTCGGCTACGACGTCGACTTCGTGACCGAGGCAACGCGGACGTTTCCGCTCGTGAATTGGGAGACCGGCGAGTCGTACGACACGGACACCGTGACGCGGCACACCGAATGGGTGCTGCGCGGACGCTTCGCGAGGATCGCGAAAGTCGCCGATCTCGTCGCCGAATTGGAAGCCGGCACGGCCGGCGGCGCTGGAGGGCCAGGCCTTCACGAGGATTCGCGGGTGCAAGTGCCAAATGGCGAGATCGTTGGGAGCGCGTCATCCAACAGGTAGTCTTTCTCGCGTTGCCGGAGATCGAGATGCTCGATCTCGCCGGGCCGTTGCAGGTGTTCAGCGAAGCGGCGCGGGCGCGTCCGCGCTATCGCATCCGCCTCTGCTCGACGCGGGAGCGCATTCGCTGCGACCAGAACGTCGTGACGCTCGCGGAGCTCGAGCCGCTGCCGCAGCAGCTCGGGCCGGGCGATCTCGTCGTGGTGCCGGGCATGCCGTACCGCGCGACAGAGCGCATCGAGCGCACGGTGCATCGCTGGTTGAAGGAGGTGCACGAGGCAGGCGCCCACGTCGCCTCCGTCTGCACCGGCGCCTTCCTCCTCGGCGACGCGGGCCTCCTCGCCGGCCGCCGCTGCACGACGCATTGGGGCCGCACGGCAGAATTACAGCGGCGCTTTCCGACTGCGCGCGTGCTCGCCGATCGCCTTTTCGTGACCGACGGCTCGGTGACGACGAGCGCCGGCATCGCCTCGGGCATCGATATGGCCCTCGGCATGATCGAGGCCGCGCATGGGCCGCTGCTCGCGGCGGAGATCGCGCGGGAGATGGTCGTGTACATCCGCCGCGACGGCTCGCATCGGCAGGAGAGCATCTATCTCGACTATCGAAGCCATCTGCATCCGGGCGTGCATCGCATCCAGGACTGGCTCGTCCAGAATCCCGACACGAAGTACACGCTTACGGATCTCGGCGAGCTGGCGGGGATGAGCGCGCGGAATCTCACGCGCGTGTTCCGGCGCGAGACCGGGATCTCGGTGAAGAGCTTCGCGACGCGCGTGCGTCTCGAACGCGCCCGCGCGTTGCTGCACGATCCGATGCTGACGATCGAGGCCGTCGCGCAACGCTGCGGCTTCGAGACGTCGCGCCAGTTCCGAAGAGTGTGGCGCGACGCATTCGGCGAGGCACCCTCTACGGAACGGTGAGTGTCATCCTGAGCCCCGCAGAGGGCGAAGGATCTCCCGGCATGTGCGCTCGTCGCTCGCATCAGGAGATCCTTCCCCGTCTTCGCGGGTCAGGATGACAGCGTCCTACATTTCACTTCTTCTCGATCTTCACTGACTCGCTGTTGAAGC
>JAFAVZ010000480.1 GCA_019242175.1 Acidobacteriota bacterium | reverse complement strand
CGAAGGTCGTCGTCCCGGACTGGATCATCTCCAGCGCTCCGAGCCGCGTCCCCCACTTCACGAACTCCCGATCCACATTCTTCGCCTCGGCCGGGAAGATGAAGTTGTGCAGCCAATCCATGAGCTCGCGGTCGTCCGCGATGCCGCGGAAGAGAACCATCGGGACGTGCGTGTGGGCGTTGACGAAGCCCGGCGTGATGGCCATCCCTTTCGCGTTGATGACGGTCTTGGCCGTGTATTGCTTGTCGATCTCGGACGAGGGGCCGACGGCGACGATGCGGCCGTCGGTGATGGCGACGGAGCCGCGGTCGATGTTCGGCCCGGCCATGGTCAGGACGGTGCCGCCGGTGATGAGGATGTCTGCTTCACGGGCGTGCGCGGCGAACGCGGCGAGGGCGATCGCGGCAAGGACGGCGAAACGGCGCAAGGTCAATCCTCCAGGGAGAAGTTGAAGGGATGGGGGAACAGGGTGGAGAGTTTGTAGTCGAGGCGCTGGCCGCCGAGGTTGGCCAGGGCGACGTCGATGTCGCCGCAGTACTCCCACATCAGCTGGCGGCAGGGACCGCAGGGAGGCGCCGGCGTGTCGCTCTGGGTGACGACGGCGATGGCGTCGAACTTCCGCTCCCCGGCGGCGATGGCGGAGAGAAGGGCGACCCGCTCGGCACAGACGGTGAGGCCGTAGGAGGCGTTCTCGACGTTGCAGCCGCGGAAAACCCGCCCTCCCGTGGTGCGCAAGGCCGCGCCGACTTTGAACCGGGAGAAGGGGGCGGCGGCGTTTTCCCTCGCCACTTTCGCCTCGTCGATGAGGGTCTGGTCGATGGACATGGGGGCGGTACGTTAGCATAAGTGCGTCATGACAGCGCGGACGCGCCAACGGGCGACTTACGACGACGTTTTGGCCGCTCCTCCGAACCTGGTGGCGGAGCTGGTGGATGAGGAGCTGTACACGTGGCCGCGACCCTCACGGCGGCACATCCGCATCGCCTCACGCCTCGGCGGCGTGTTGCTTCCCCGCTTCGACTTCGGCGACGGCGGCCCGGGTGGTTGGTGGATCTTCGACGAGCCGGAACTGCACCTCGGCCGCAACGTGCTGGTGCCCGATCTCGCGGGCTGGCGCCGGGAACGCCTAGCCGACGAGCCCGACGACGATCACCGCTTCCGGATTCCGCCGGACTGGGTCTGCGAGGTGCTGTCGCCTTCCACGTCGCGTTTCGACATGCAGCGGAAGCTTCCGATCTACGCCGACCATGGCATTCCCTACGCGTGGGTCATCAACCCGGCGGAACGTGCACTGCACGTTTACACGCTCAAGAGCGGAGAATGGGTCGTCGCCGGCACTTACTTCGGGGGAGACAAGGTTCGTGCGGTTCCGTTCGATGCGGTCGAAATCGATCTCGCTTCGATCTGGGGCCCTGATCCCCTTCCTGTTCCGGAGTCGAGCTAGGATTGATCATGGCCGCACGAGCGCGAGAACGCGCGACGTACGACGATCTGCTTCGAGCTCCCGAGAACATGATCGCGGAGCTCGTGGATGGGGAACTGTACACGTGGCCGCGACCCTCACGGCGGCACATCCGAGTGTCGTCCTATCTGGGCGCCGCCTTGATTGCGGGCTTCGGCTCCGGTGGTGGCCCCGGTGGCTGGTGGATTTTCGACGAGCCGGAACTGCACCTCGGCCGCAACGTGCTGGTACCCGATCTCGCGGGCTGGCGGCGCGAGCGTCTGGCCGACGAGCCCGACGACGATCACCGCTTCCGGATTCCGCCCGACTGGGTCTGCGAAGTGCTGTCCCCCTCCACCTCCCGCTTCGACATGCAGCGGAAGCTTCCGATCTACGCTGACCATGGCATTCCGTACGCTTGGGTCATCAACCCGGCCGAGCGTGCGCTGCACGTTTACACGCTCAAGAGCGGAGAATGGGTCGTCGCCGGCACCTACTTTGGAGAAGACAAGGTTCGTGCGGTTCCTTTCGACGCTGTCGAAATCGATCTCGCGTCGATCTGGGGCCCTGATCCCCTTCCTGTTCCGGAGTCGAGCTAGGATTGATCATGGCCGCACGGGCGCGAGAACGCGCGACGTACGACGATCTGCTCCGAGCTCCCGAGAACATGATCGCGGAGCTCGTGGATGGGGAACTGTACACGTGGCCGCGTCCGGGGGGGGGCGGCACATCGCTGCCTCCTCTTATATGGGTGCAGCTCTGATCACCAGCTTCAGTTCGGGTGGTGGTGCGAGCGGATGGTGGATTCTGGACGAGCCGGAAGTGCACCTCGGTCGGAGTGTCGTGGTTCCAGACATCGCGGGCTGGCGTCGCGAGCGCATGCCGACGCTCCCCGACGATCACCGCTTCACGATCGTCCCGGATTGGGTCTGCGAGATCTCGTCTCCCTCCACCCAGCGATTCGACATCCATCGCAAATTGCCTCTTTACGCCGACCACGACGTGCCCTATGCGTGGGTTGTGGATCCCGCCGCGCGAACGCTCCAGGTCTTCGTTCTCAAAGATGGGCGTTGGTCGTTGGAGGCCGTTCACGCGGGCGAGGAAAAGGTTTCGCGGTTTCTTTCGACGCTGTCGAAATCGACCTCGCTTCGATCTGGGGCCCTGATCCTCTTCCTGTTCCGGAGTCGAGCTAGGATTGATCATGGCCGCACGAGCGCAAGAACGCGCGACGTACGACGATCTGCTCCGAGCTCCCGAGAACATGATCGCGGAGCTCGTGGATGGGGAACTGTACATGTCGCCGCGTCCCGGCGGTCCGCACGGGCGAGTCACCTCCGTCCTCACGATGGACATCGGAACGCCCTACGATCGAGGACGGGGCGGGCCGGGAGGATGGCTGCTCATCCATGAGCCCGAAATCCACTTCGAGCTGAACCGGCTCGTCCTCGTGCCCGACATCGCGGGATGGCGGCGCGAGCGGATGGCAACCGTGCCTTCCGATCATCGGTTCCTCATTCCGCCGGACTGGATCTGCGAAGTCTCCTCGCCGAGCACGTACCGACTCGATCGCCAGCGCGAACTGCCGATCTATGCGGAGTACGGCGTTCGCCACGCGTGGTTGGTCGATCCGGAGCGACAGGCGGTCGAGATCCTTCGGCTCGAAAGCGAGCATTGGGTGCTCGCGAACACCCACGGCGGCGACGATCGCTTTCGCGCGGAGCCCTTCGAAGAAGTCGAGATCGACTTCGCCTCCTTCTGGGACTCACCCCCGTCGCCGTAGCTCCTCCCACACCCCCTCCCACCCAAGTCCGGCGTCCGTCAGCAGCACGGACAGGTGATACATCAAATCGGCGATCTCGGACGTCAGGCGCGTGTCGTCGGTGCCTTTTGCGGCGATCACGACCTCCGTCGCTTCTTCGCCCACCTTCTTCAGGATCTTGTCCCGCCCCTCGGTGAAGAGGTACGTCGAGTACGAGCCGTCGGGGCGTTGCTCGTAGCGGTCGCGGAGCACGGACATCAGGCGGTCGAGCGGGGCGGGCGGGATGGTGGGGAAGCAGGACGCGGCGCCGGTGTGGCACGCGGGGCCGGCAGGGAGGACGCTGACCACGAGCGCGTCGCGGTCGCAATCGGGGGCGATGTCGACGACCTGCTGCGTATTGCCGGACGTCGCCCCTTTGTGCCACAGCTCCTGGCGGCTGCGGCTCCAGAACCACGTCTCGCCGGTCTCGCGAGTGCGGGCGAGCGACTCCGCGTTCATGTAAGCGAGCGTGAGCACCGCGCCGGTCCGCGCGTCGCGCACGATGGCGGGGATGAGGCCGTTTTCGTCGAATCGCAAGTCGTTCATCGAACGGGAATCCCTTCGCTGGCGAGATAGGCCTTGACCTCGCCGACGGTCAGCCGGCGATCGTGAAACAGAGACGCGGCGAGCACGGCGCGCGCGCCGCCGCACTCGATCGCGTCGCGGAAGTCTTCGACGCGTCCCGCGCCGCCGCTGGCGATCACGCCGATGCGCACGCGTCCGCTCACGGCGCGCAGCAACTCGACGTCGAAGCCGGCGCACGTTCCATCGCGATCGACGGACGTCAGCAGGATTTCGCCCGCCCCCAACTCCTCGGCGCGAGCGCACCAGTCTGCGGCCTCGAGGCCGGTCCCTTCTTTCCCGCTGCGGACCATCACCTCGCCGTTCTTCGCGTCGCACGACAGCACAACCGCTTGCACGCCGAACTCCGCGGCGCATTGCGCGATGAGCTGCGGGTCGCGCACGGCCGCGGTGTTGATGGCGACGCGATCGGCGCCGGCGCGGAGCAACGCGCGGAAGTCGTCGACCGTGCGCACGCCGCCGCCGACGGTGAGCGGGATGAAGAGCGCGTCGGCGACGCGGCGCACGGTCTCGAGCGCGGTCGTGCGTCCGGCATCGGTCGCGGAGATGTCGAGGATCGTCAGCTCGTCGGCGCCTTCCGCCTCGTAACGGCGCGCGCATTCGACCGGATCGCCGGCGTCGCGGATGCCTTCGAAGTTCACGCCCTTCACGACGCGGCCATCGCGGACGTCGAGGCACGGGATGATCCGCTCCGGCACCGCCGTCGCTTCCCGCCCCCGTTCCGCAGCCTCCGCGAGCGTGAACCGGCGTTCGAGCAACGCCTTGCCGATGACGCACGCGCCGACACGGGGGATGCGCGCGAGCGAGACGACGTCGCTGAGCGAGGCCACGCCACCCGAGGCGATGATGCGGAGCGGGCACGGCCCGCTGCGTTGGTTGGCCCAGCCTTCACGAGGCTCGGCGGACTCGCCGGCTTTGGCGAGAGGGGGGACATCTGACGATGTCATGAGGAGCGGCGTGCACAGGGAGCGGTAGAGCGGGAACGACGGTCCGCGCAACGCTCCGTCTTTCGTGATGTCGGTGATCAGCGCTTCTTCGATGCCGAGGGAGGCGATCTGCGCGAGCACATCATCCAACGATGAGGCTGACGCGCGTTCCCAGCCGGCGACGCGAACGACGCCGTCGCGCACGTCGATCGCCGCGACCACGCGTTCGGCGCCGAGGTCTTCGACGATGGTGCGGAGGACGCCGGGAGAGTCGGCGGCGACGGTGCCGATGACGACTTTCGCCGCGCCGCAATCGATCCAACGGCGTGCGTCGGCGACGGAGCGGATGCCGCCACCGACCTGCACGCGCACATGCCGTCGGGCGAGGCGTTGCACGACGTCGGTCTCGATCGGGCGCCCGTCGCGCGAGCCGGCGAGGTCGACGACGTGCAGACGCGCGCCGTCCGGGACGCGCAACGCGTCGAGCACGGCCTCCGGCTCGCCGTACGACTGCGCCGTGGCGAAGTCGCCGCG
>JAFAVZ010000261.1 GCA_019242175.1 Acidobacteriota bacterium | reverse complement strand
ATGGCCTCGTCGCCGTCGCCTGCCGTCACGGTTTCGTAGTTTTCGTGGCGGAGGTTGATCTCCAGCCCCTGCCGAAGCCCCGCTTCGTCCTCTACGATCAGGATTTTCGTCATGCAGTCTTCTCCCTGCGGTCTCTTACGTTTGAACCTACGAGGGGTTTCCTAAAACGCTCCGGGCGCATGTAGCAGGTTGGTTACGGGCCGAGCCTCCTCGGCCGCAAATCGGGGGAACAAGAGCCGGAAAGTGGATCCGACGTTCGGCTGGGACTCGACTTCGACCCGTCCGCCGTGCGCGGCGGTGATCTGCTGGACGAGCGTGAGGCCGAGGCCGGCGCCGCGGCGGGTCTGGGTATCGGAGAACTGGGCGCGGAAGTACGGGTCGAAGATGCGCTCCAGATCTTTCGCCGCGATGCCGATGCCGTGGTCGCGCACTTCGAGGAGTACGTCCTTCGGCGTCTGCAGCAGCACGACCTCGAGCTTCTTCTCGTCGGCCGAGTACTTGATGGCGTTGTCGATGAGGTTCAGCAGCGCGCGGGAGACCGCCTCGCGGTCCCACATCTGCTCGCCCACCGCGTCGTCGAGGTGGACGGAGATCGCGAAGCCTTTGCTCCGGATCCACGACTCGTAGGTGGAGACGAGCGTCGTGACGAGCTCGCGCGGATAGACCGGCGTGAAGGCCATCGCCTTCTCCTGCTTGTGCTGGAGGCGGGCGATGTCGAGCACGTTCTCGACGAGATGCGAGAGGTGCAGAACCTCGCGCAGGATCTGGTCTTCGATCTCGTCCCGCTCCTTCGGCTTCAGTTTCGAGCCGCGTTTGAGCGTCTCGGCGCCGAGGCGGATCATGGAGAGCGGCGTACGGAGCTCGTGGGAGACGTTCGCGATGAGCGCGCCGCGCAGCTTCATCGTCTCGTTTTCCTTGCGCAGACCGCGCGAGGCGAGGTAGGCGCCGAGGAAGGTGAGGACGAGGGCGAAGGCGCTGAGGAGGAGGGAGATCGTGCGCTGATTCTCCCAGCCGGTGCCGATGTAGGAGAGCTTCACGACGGCGCGGATGCCGTAGCCGTCGAGCGGGGCGGCGAGCGGCGAGGTGAACGAAACGGCGTCGGGCAATGCGACGAGGCGGCGTTGCGCGGCTTCGCGGGTGAGCGTGATGTCCGCGCGCGGCTGGACCGCATCCTTGGAGCCGAGCGGCTGGAGCCGGACCACGGCTTGGACGCGGGCGAGGAGACGGGCAGGATCGTAGGTGTAGCGGACGACGCCGCTCGACGTGTAGAACTCGCGGGTGAGGAGGCCGTCTGCCTGCTTCACCTCGTGGCCGATCTCGCTGACGAAGATCGAGTTCGCGGGATCGGCGTCGGGGATGTAGATCGCGTTGACGATCCACTCGTGGCGGCTCAGCCACTCCCGGAACGCGGCGGTGTTCGGCTCGGCGGAACGGCGCTCGACCTGCTGCCACTCGTCGTAGACGCGGAAGAATTCGCTCGCGACCGCGCTGTCCACGCGGCCGGCGGTGACGTCGGCGGCGTAGCTGGCGTACTGCTGCGCGAGGGCGGTGGCGCCGCCTTCGAAGCGGATGGAGAGCACGTAGGAGCGCCATGCAAGAACGCCGAGCGCGACGGCGATGATGAGGAGCGGCACCAGAACCGAGGCGTGATCCTTCGGCTCTCCGTGATGGAAGTGGCTCCGCAACCGCGCCAGGAATCGCTCGAACATGGCCAAGAGAGAAATGCTGCTACTGCTTAGATGCCGCTGACTGCCCCGGGGTTAGGGTTCCCGTTCTTTTCGCATTCAAGGCTGGCCGGCGCCGGCGATCACCGAGTGGCTCTGCGTCAGATGCGCCTGCACGATCTTGTCGATCTGCGCCTTCGAATACGGCTCCATCCGCGTCTCCACGCGCCGGAAATTGCCACGCCGCTGGACGATGATCCAGAGCGTTCCGGTCTCGCGCGCGTCCGCCAACGCCTGCTTGAACTCCCGCGCCGTCGCTTCGCTCATGTTCCGGCCGTTGATGGCGATGAGGCGATCGCCTTCCTTCAGGTCCGCGCGCGACGCGGGACCATCGGCAACGATCGACTTGATCACCAGACCGGGCTTGAGCTCCACGACGGAGATGCCGAGGTACCGGCGGCCGGACAGCATGCGCCGGATCTGCTGCTCGCATTCGCGGGCCGTGGCGCTGCACTTCTTCGTCTCGTCGGCGCCATAAAGCGCGGCCGCGGACAGGAGAAGTACGGTTGTGAGTTTCAGGAGACGGGTGTGCATTCTGAGAACGGGGCTTCCTCGTTTTGGCCGACGGTTACTCTACGCTGGGAGCGAGGACGACGTTGATTACAAATCAGAAAATGTCGAATGAATTCCCTGTGCCGTAAGGAGTTGCGCCTCTTTCAGCGGTGGAATTTCAGCGTGCCGAACGCGGCCGGAACGTGGAAGTCGGGCGGGGTTTTCATCGTCGGCTGCCAGGCCGTAAACTCATCGCCTTCTGACGGATGCCTGTCGATCCGGAAAAAATTCGCACGCCACGTTTCGTTCGGCTCCGGCTTCGCTCGCCCGATCGACGCAAACGGAAGACGGATCACCGTGTCGATGGTCATGACGCCGCTCGATTCCGATACGGAACGCACCGCGGCGAAGAGCCCCGCGCAATCCCAGGCGTGATCGGCGCGCATCGTCGAACGCTGCCCCTCCGGCGACTCGATGCGCGTGTCGAATGTGACGCCGGCCGGGCTGACCTCGATCTCGAAGTACTGCGTGAGCCGCTCCGGCGCGAGGAAGACCTCGACGACGTCTTCCGTGTAGAGCGGGTCGTCATGCTTGTGGTAGTTCGCCACGACCAGGTCGTCCGTGGAGGAGAAGACGATGGTCAGGCAGGTCGCGTCGGAGTAGGCGGCGACGCAGGTGGCGAGGCGCGGCGCGTTGCCGTCCGTCGCTCGGCGGAGCCGGATCGGCTCGCAAACGGTCGGAACGGTCCACGGGTCCTCGATCGAGAACTCGGCGCGAGGGACGACGAGCACGTCGGACGACATCGGCCAAAATCATCGCACAGCCCACCCTTCGGCACACCGCGTGCACACGGCTGAGGCGGGAACGAGGGAACAATCGCGTGGTCGACTACGAACTGGATGAACTGAGACGCGAGTTTCTCGCCGAGGCCGAGGAGAAGGCCCGCGAGATTGCTTCGACGCTGGAGAAGGAACAGACCAGCGAGGCGCTCGACCGCCTGGCCTATCTCGCTCATCAACTGAAAGGCGCCGGCGGCAGCTACGGCTACGCGCGCATCTCGTCCGAGAGCGCGGAGATCGAGAAGGCCGCGGAGCGCATCGTGAAGGGCGAGAAGGACGGCGACATCGAAGTGGCGCTGCAGAAACACGTCGCCGGCCTGCAGGCCGAGATCCGCCGCGCGCTCAAAGAGCTGAGCACCGCGACTTCTTAGCTCGCGACCTTCGTGACACGGCTCGGATCGCGCCGCTTCTCCGCCTGCACCTGATTCCGCCCACCCTTCTTCGCCCGGTACAACGCCTTGTCTGCGGCGACGACCACTTCCTTTGCGTAGTGGATCCGGGAGTGGGGCACGCTGGAAACGCCGATGCTGACCGTCGCTTTCAACTCGCCGGACTGCGTGGGGATCGGCGTCGACTCGATGAGCGAACGGATCTTCTCGGCGAAGGCGATCGCGTCGTCCAGCTCCGTCTCGGGCATCATCACGGCGAACTCCTCGCCGCCGTAACGCGCCGCGAGATCGGTGCTGCGGATCGAGTCGCGGAAGAGCGCCGAAACGTGCCGCAGCACTTCGTCGCCAACCGCGTGGCCGTAGGTGTCGTTGACCTTTTTGAAGAAGTCGATGTCGATGATGGCGAGCGAGAGCGGGCGTTGGTAACGCAGCGACTCGTCGAAGGCGCGCGCCAGCTCGTCCTGGAAGTAGCGATGGTTGTAGAGCTTCGTGAGGCCGTCGGTGATCGATAGCAGCTCCAGCCGCTTGTTGGCCTCGATCAGCTCGTTCTGCAGATCGACGATGCGCTTGCCGGCCCGGATGCGCGCCAGCAGCTCGGGATACTGGAAGGGCTTCGTGATGTAGTCGTCGGCCCCGAGCTCGAGGCCTTCGACCTTGTCTTCCTGCTCGTCTTCACCGGTGAGCATGATGACGTAGCGCGCGCGGAAGGCCGGATTGGACTTCAGCTCGTTCGCCAGGACGACACCGTCGAGGTCGGGCAGCCTACGGTCGAGGACGGCGAGATCCCAGGCCTGCGTCCGGAGCGCCTCGCGGGCTTCCCCGCCGGTGGTGCACTCCAGCGTCTCGTAGCCGGCTCGTTTGAGGAAGAGCCGCACCAGCCGCCGGATCGCGCCGTCGTCGTCGACGATGGCTATCGTGAAAGGCCGCGCCATTGGCCGCCTCTGCCGCAAAGAGCATGCCGTCAACGGGCGATGCGGAGAGAAATGTCGAGGCCCTTCACGGAATGCGTGAGCGCGCCGATGGAAATTCTGTCGACGCCGGTCTCAGCCACCGCTCGCACGTTCTCCAGCGTGATGCCTCCCGACGCCTCGAGCGCGACCGCACCGTTCGTCCTGATGACCGCTGCGCGCATCTCGTCCGGCGTCATGTTGTCGAGGAGGATGAAGTCCGGCTTCTGGGCCAGCGCCTCGCCGAGCTCGGCGTCGTTGCGGACTTCGATCATGACCGGCTGCGGCTTGCCCGTCGCGCGGATACGCTCGACGGCTGCGGTGATGGAGCCCGCGCGATCGATGTGGTTGTTCTTGACCAGGAACATGTCGAAGAGGCCGATGCGGTGGTTCCGCCCGCCGCCCGCCTCGACCGCGTATTTGTCGAGGACGCGCAGCCCCGGCGCCGTTTTGCGCGTGTCGTAGATGCCCGCCTTCGTACCGGCGATGGCGTCGACGTAGCGCCGCGTGGCGGTGGCGATGCCCGACGCTCGCTGCATCAGGTTGAGCGCGGTGCGTTCGCCGGAGAGGAGGGCGATGACGCTCGCGCTCACCGTCGCGACGATGTCTCCCGGCGCCACGCGGTCGCCGTCTTGCGCCTTCCGCTCGAACTGCGCACTCGCATCGAGCATCGCGAAGACTTCTTCGGCGAAGTCGAGTCCGGCCAGGACGCCGTCAGCTTTCATGAGAAAGGAGGCCGTGCCGCGATCGGTCGGTTCGAAGATGGCTTCGCTGGTGATGTCCGGGAGGTCTTCGTCGAAGGCGCGCTGGATGAGGTCGCGGACGTGTTGGCGGTCGAGGTCCATCCCGAAATTCTGCCAGCGCCGCGGGCGTTTGCGCATCCGGTTCGTTGAAAATCTGGGGGCGCACCGGCTTCGACGGGGATATGTCGGGGTCGTGGTTGCATGCCGAGTCGATCGCCTCGTCAAAACGATCAAACTGAGTAGCTGCGAACAACAGCGATCTCGCACTCGCGGCCTAATTAGGTCCGCGACGCTCGCCGGCCGGTTGCTCACGCCGGTCGAACGAGCGCCATGAAGTGAGCTACGGACGCGCGTCCACCTCGCCGCGCGTCCCGACAATTCAGGGGTTGGTCCTCGCTCGTTCCCCGCTCTCCGGGCAGGACGAGGACGAGATCAAAAGGGAGAGCTAAGCATGTAGGAGCCAGGCTGCCACTGTCTTCGGACGCGGGTTCAACTCCCGCCGCCTCCACCAACGATTTTCGCGACCTAAACGACTGATCCTGATGCGTTTAGCGGTTCTCGCGAAAGCAGCGATTCGGCGGTGTACCTAATACGTACTTTTCGTTCCAGAACGGAGAGTGCGTGCTCACCATCTACCGGCGACACCTGAAGTCCTGCCCCCATACCTCTCGTTCCTACCGCCGCTGCGCATGCCCGATCTGGGTCCAGGGAACGCTCGGCCATGAGTCCGTCCGCCGCGCGCTCGACGTGACCTCCTTCGACGCCGCCTCGAAGCTCGTGTCCCAGTGACACGCCGCAGACTGGCAGCGCCCCCTCGCGGCGGATCTTCGAGCCCGAAGGTCGCGGGCGCGTACGCGCGCTTCTTCCGCGATACGTTCGCGACTACGCCGTAGCCGATGAGCCTGGCCCTTACGGCAGCACGACCGTGCTCGCATTCGCCGGCACAATGCGGCGGGCGAACGTCGCAACCAATTCCGGTCGCGCAAAGATGTCGACAGAAGACGCCACCGTCGGCGGCCGCGTCGATCGCGAGAATCCTTTGTAGACCGTGATCGGCGCCGTTGCCGCGATGTCGGCGATCGTCAGTCGTCCGGCTACGGTGAACGCGCCGGCGCCGCGGGCCGCCTGATGGCGGGACAAAGCGGCGGAAGGCACGATGACGTCGCCGATCGCGATGCCGATTTCGTAGTCGTCTTTCCCATCGGTCATGACGTCGAAGCTTCGGATCGGAACGGAAGGAAGCTCGATCGTGAGCGGCATCGCCGGCGGAACCGGCAACACGAACAGCGGGTGATCGACCGATACGAAGATGGCGAGCTCGCCCGCGCCGTGCGGGCGTTCATGGCGAAACGTCCCGTCCGCGCGCACCGCCGCCGTCTCCCGGATCGCCCCTTCGGGCGAAACGAACAGCAACATCGCGCGCGTCACGCTGCCCGCGCCCACGATCTTCCCGACGAGCGTGTCCTTGCGCCGCAGGCGCAGCGATGTCTCGCGCTCCCCGTTCACCAGGCGACAATCCTCCTCGTAGCCCTCGGCCGAGGCGCAGAGGCGGAAGTTGCCGAGTGGGGTTGTGGCGAGAAGCGCGAATCCGGAGCCATCCGCCCGTTGTCCGCGGTTGTAAAGCAACTCGCGAGGATCTTCGGGTGACGGCACGGAGATCGTGATCAATGCCTCGCCGATCGGCTTCGATGTGTCGTCGTCCAGCACGCGGACGGAATGCGCGTCGGGCAACTCGACGTCGAGATTGTTGGAGAGAAGTGCTTCGCGCGACGGAAAGACCACGAACTGCGCACCGGTCTCACAATCCCAGATCAGCGCGCGATCCCATGCGACGTCGGAAGGCCGATACGCCGCATACCAGCCCAGCGAATTCGTCGTGGCTGTCAACTCGTTGAGCTGCAACGATGCATGGACGGGACGGCCGTGCCGCATCACCGTGCCGGACAGGCTGGTGAGGTCCGGTGCGATCTCCACCGTCTGCTCGCCCGTCTTCACCACGATGCGTTTGTCATAGACGCTGCGAAAGCCAACACTTTCGATCGACAGCGCATAGGTGTCCGCGCGCAGCTGATCGAATACGAGGTCCCGCTCGCCGAGCGGCAAAGTGCGGAGGGACGCGCCGCCCGTGCTGGAGAGCCGAAGCACGACGTCCCGTTTTCGCGCGTCCCGATCGCCGCAAGGTTTTTCCGCAACCGTCCGCACCCAATCCTCCGCGGTCGCGGAAAGCTGCACACGGAGCGCACCTGCAGGAATCAACTCCAGCGAAGGCACGACGGTCAGAGTATTCGGTGCAAGAGCGACGGTTTTCGTGCTCGGTTCCCACGTCGATCCGGTGGCGATGATCGTGGCGTCGGTCGTTGCTGGCGCATTCTTGAAGACGACGAGATCCCCGGCCGCGAGACGTCCCGTCGGAACGATGGAGATGGATTGCTTGCCGTCGCTGGTTCGAAGCGCGAACGCAGGCGGCGGCAGTTCGCTGGCATTTGCGGCGGTCAGCTCTTTCGGCCGGCAGCTCACCGACACGGCGCTCAGCACGTCGGTTCCCGGCGCCGCGTCGAAGTCGTCGAGGACGACCGAGTCGTTCGCCGCAATGCCGGCGTGCAGGTTCCCTACGCGCACCGGCCGGCCACCGAGCTCGTATTCGATCGGAAGGAACGGCAAGCCGATGGGGACCGTGAAATAGCCTTCGTCCGGGATGTTCGGAATCACGAACGGGACGGTCTTCGCCGAGCGTGGAAAGTAGAGCGCAATCCGATCGTCGCCTTTCAGCCGCCGCGCGCTCGAGGAAAGCGTCGCTTTGCCCGCCGGCGCGAGATCCATCTGCACTTGCTTGAAGCCGGTGTCCGTATTGCGCGGGTCATCCCGGACGATCGCGCGATAAGAGTGAAAGCTGGCCGCCTTCCCCGGCTGCACGGCATAGAACGTCCAGTCGCCGTTCGGAAACGCGACGACGCTGGTGCTTGGAAAACAGCGAATCGTCGACGAGCCGAACCACTGCTGTAAAGGCGATCCGGCGCTCGAGAACACACAGACCGTCGCCTCGACGCGATTCCCGGAAACGTCGACGGTCTTGAAGCCATAGCGCACCGCCGCGGCCGGCCAGGCCGTCAGAAGGGCGACGAACAGGCCTAGACACATCGCGCTCCGGCGCGTTTCAGCAGCCATCGACGGTGCACTGCCATTCATTGAGCGTCGAGCACCGCGTCCAGTCGTCGCACCAGTACTGGCAGTACTTGCCCTCCTTCGCCTTGCAGCTCTCACTGCCGACGCATCGCTGGTTGTAATCCAGGTAGCCGTCGCAAACGCAGGCCATGTTGACGAGGCACGTTCGCTTGTCGGCCAAAGGTACGGCTACCCGAGGAGGGATGGCGCGCCGGCTTTGATCGGTCGAAAGAAACGGAAAGTCGTCTTTCGTACCGTCATTGACCAACACCGCGGCACCACGCTCCTGCGAGACCGCACCGCGGAAGTCTTGGGCAGACACGAGGAGCATCAAAACGCCAAGAGCGCGAAGCAGGAATCTCATGAAGACAAGATGTGGAAGGAATGCCCCACGCGCAACGTCAATCCTGGCGCCTATCGGAGCTTCATCGACGACCGGCGCGCCCTGATCCTCATCCCTTGGGCCGTCCACTTGCGCAGACCTTGTTCCGGTCGGCGCGGGTGAACTTCGCGGTCCAATTCGTTTCCCAGGTCTTCGTGCCGTCGTAAGAGAACGCCTGTTCCCAGCGCGCGTGGTTCGCGTCCACCTTCAGCCATGTGTAGCGCACGCGTACGGGGCGGCCGGCGTCGGTGTCGTCGCCGTAGAACTCGCCGCGGTCGCCGTCGAAGCCGCCCACCACGGGCGTGTCGAGCGTCCCGGTCTTGCTGCTCACCCAATAGATCGACCACTGCTTCTTCGTCACGTCGAAGAGACGCACCGTGAGGCCGGACCAGCCCTTCGTCGGGAACACCAGCTCGTCCACGGTCGCGAGGCCGCCGAGATAGAGGGACATGCAGAGGGTGGCGGGGAAGTCTTCCCATTCCTTGTTGTTCGTCCCGCGTTCCTTCAGGCGATGTTGTTTCGTCGTCCAGCTGCCGGCGAAATAGTCGAAGTCGTGCGGGCCGGCGGCGTAGAGATTCGCAGTCGTGAACAGGACGAGCGCAAGCAAGAGCTTCTTCATGATGACGTCAACGTAGCGCCGCGGTCGGAATGGGTCATCGGCCAGTTCCGCAAATCGGCATGGTCCAGATGGACTACCGATCGCGTCGAATTCGCGTACGCTTGCTGGACCAGCATGGCATCGTGGGAGTTTGCCTTCGAGATCGATCGCAACGGCGAGACGTCGCTCGCGCAGCAGATCGCGCACGCGCTCACGACCGAGATCCAGCGCGGGCGACTGCGGCCGGGCGATGCGTTGCCGGGATCGCGTTCGCTCGCCGCGACGCTGAACGTCCATCGCCAGACCGTCGTCTCCGCGCTCGAGGAATTGATCGCCGAGGGTTGGCTGGTGACGCGGCCGGCTTCGGGAACGTTCGTCGCCGATGCGTTGCCGGAGATCGCGCCGTCGCGCCGCGCGCGCAAGGCGTCGCGGTTCGCGTTGCCGCTGCTCGACGCGCCGCATCCGGAGCTGCCGCGCAACGTGCCGGCGGGAACGATTCTGATGTCCGGCATGCGGCCCGACGTTCGTCTCCTCCCCGCCGACCTCCTCGGCCGAGCCTATCGCCGCGTCCAGCGCCTCCTCGGCACGCAACTGCTCTCTTACAACCATCCGGCCGGACACATCCGGCTACGTCGCGAGCTCGCGTCGATGCTCTCCGCCACCCGCGGCGTCGCCGCCGACACCGGCTCCATCCTCGTGACGCGCGGCAGCCAGATGGGACTCGCGCTCGCCGCGCTCGCGCTGATCCGTCCCGGCGATGCAGTTGCGGTCGAGCATCCGGGATATCGGCCGGCGTGGGAGGCGTTTCGGATGGCCGGCGCCGAAGTGTTGCCGGTCGCCGTCGACGAGGACGGAATCGACCTGCGCGCGTTGCAGCAGTTGCTGGCGAAGCGCGCGATCCGCGCGGTATACGTGACGCCGCATCACCAGATGCCGACGACTGCAACGCTCACCGGACCGCGACGTCTCCGCCTGTTGCAACTCGCCACGCAACACGGCTTCGCGATCGTCGAGGACGACTACGATCACGAGTTCCACTACAGCGGCCGGCCCGTGCCGCCGATGGCCAGCCTCGACAAGGACGGCGTCGTGATCTACGTCGGCACTTTTTCGAAGGTGCTCGCCCCAGGACTGCGCGTCGGCTTCGTCGTCGCGCCTCCCGATCTCATCGAACGGATGACGGCGTGGCGTTCCTTCATCGACCTGCAAGGGGATTCCGTGTTGGAGTGCGCGATCGCCGAGCTGCTCGAACGCGGACTGATCCAACGTCACGTGCGCAAAGTGCGCGCGACCTATCGGCATCGGCTGGAGACGCTCGCATTGCTCCTGCGCAGGCAGCTGGGCGACTTCCTCACGTTCGACGACCCGGCCGGCGGCACTGCGATCTGGGTGCGCACCGCCGACGCGCGCACGATGACGCGCTGGGCCCGGGCGTCGGCCGAACGCGGCGTCGCGTTCGACGAAGGGAGCGCGTTCACGCTCGATGGCGCGGCCATCGCCGGCGCGCGGATCGGCTTTGCCTCGCTCAATGATTCCGAGGCGAAGCAGGCGGTGAAGCGCCTCGCGTCAGCGGCAAATGCGCGGTAGGCGTTCCGCCGGCTCCTTCAACCCACGGCTCCATGGCTCGAGCGTCACCTCCTGCGATGCGGGAAGGCGGCTGCGGAACGAGTCGAGCTTGAAGCGCGTCGCAGCGCTCATCGGCTGGCGATCGAGATCGCGGACGATGCGCATCCGCCGATTGTCGCGCGAGTCACATCGGCTCGCGGTTTCGGCGCAGCCGCACGGCAGCGGCGAGGAACACCGCGGCCAGCACCAGACCAATCCACAATCCAGCGCTGCTCAGGAACTTCAGCGGCGCGAGCTCCGAGACCCGCAAAATCGCATCCTCGTTCCCCATCGGTACAAAAGCCTCGGACATCGCGCCGGTCAGGCGGTACTTCACGAAGTCGCCGAGGAAGGTGGTGCTGAAGAGGATGCGCTCCAGGGCCATCGCCACGAGCCACGGCAGCACGGCCCAGAGCAGCGCTGCGCGGCGCGCCCACGCGGAGACCATCAGCAGCCAGCCGTAGATCGGCGCAAGCCAGAGCACGTGGGCGGTGAGGCCGTAGGCCATGATCACCGTCATCTGCGCGAGCGGCACGCGAGCCGTCAGTCGCGCGGGACTGATGCCATGACTGGCCAACACCGCGATGCTCACGGCGAACATGTTGAGCTGCGTGAGCAGCGCGATAAGGAACACGATCGCCGGCTGCACGACGAACGGAATCGCGGCCTTCGACAACACTGCCTCGCGATCGGAGATCGGCAGCGACTTCCAGAACAGAAGGCTGCGATCGCGACGCTCGCCGTTCAACGCATCGACGCAGTAATACGCGGCGATCAGGAAGGAGCTGATGAGCAGGAAAGCGGCGATGGCGGAGAACGGCATCACGATCGACTGGCTCCGCGCGAGCTCCGCTTCGCGCAGGCGAGGCGCGAGCGAGAACGTGCTGAGTCCGTACACGAACAGCGTGATCGCGGCGATCGCCAGCGGCGCGAGATAGAGCGAGCGGTTTTCCCAAAGCTCGCGCTTGATGGACCAGAAAATCGGCCGCGCATTGGTGAGTGGCGCGGATGCGGACGTTTCGCGCAGGAAGTCGCTCATGACGCGCCTCCCAACACGGCGACGAACAGGTCGGCGATGCTCGGCGTCCGCACCTCGCCGATCGCCGCGAGCCGTTCGCGATTGACGCGATCGAACAGGAAGAGGCTCCGCCCGAACACCTTGCGCTCCCGCATCGGCTGCAACTGGCGCGCGGCCTCGACGCGGTCGGGCCCGACCATCACTTCTGCGTAGCGCGACTCGAACTCCTCCATGCTGCAGTCGAGCACGATGCGCCCGCGATCGATGAAGAGAAAGTCGGTGAGCACGTCCTGGATCTCTTCCACCTGATGCGTCGTGACGAGGATCGTGCGGCTGCGATCGAAGTAGTCGTTCAGCAGCGTGTCGTAGAACTGCTTGCGGTAGAGGAGGTCGAGGCCGAGCGTCGGCTCGTCGAGCACGAGGAGCTTCGCATCGATGGCCATCACGATCGCGAGGTGGAGCTGCGTGACCATGCCCTTCGACAGCTCGCGCACGCGACTCGTCCGCTGGATCGTCGTCTTCGCCAGGAACCCCTCGGCCTTCGCGCGGTCGAAACGCGGATGCACGCCGCCGACGTAATCGAGCAATTGCGCGACGCGGATCCAGCGCGGCAGCACCGCGACGTCGGCGATGAACGCCACGTCGCGCATCAGCTGATCGCGTTGCGTCCAGGGATCGAGGCCGAGCACGCGGAGATCGCCTTCGTAGCGAGTGAGCCCGAGGATGGCGTTGAGTGCGGTGCTCTTGCCGGCGCCGTTCGGGCCGATGAGGCCGAGGATGCGGCCTTCTTCGACGCGGAGATCGAGGCCGTCCAGCGCGACGGTGCTGCCGAAACTCCGGCGAAGTCCGCGAGCCTCGATGCAAGCAGCCATCGTCAGCGTCCCTCCTCGGCATCACCGTTCGCTGATGCGAGCAGTTCGTCGAGGGTCAGACCGAGGCGACGGATCGTGGCGTGGATGCGCGGCCACTGCTCGGCCAGAAACTTCTCGCGCTCGCCCCGCATGAGGAGATCGCGCGCGCCGGTCCTAACGTACATGCCGAGACCTCGCTTCTTCTCGACGAGCTCCTCGTCGACGAGCTGCTGGTAGCTCTTCAGGACGGTGATGGGATTGATCCGATACTCGGCCGCGACGTTGCGGACGGAGGGCAGAGGATCGCCTTCCTCGAGGACGCCGTCGAGGATCAGGGCGACGACGCGGTCCCGAAGCTGGCGATAGATCGGCTGGCTGTCGCTCCATTCCCTGTCCATGTCGAACTTGGTGATGTAGTTGAATACAACACCTGTTCGCAGGCAAGAGAATTGTTGCTGGTTGCTGGTTACTGGTTACTGGTTACTGGTTGCTGGTCGCTGGTTGCTGGTTGCTTGCGCCTCTGCGCCTGGAACGATCGAAGGCGCAAGTAACCAGCAACCAGCAACCAGCAACTGCGAAGCGTCTAGCGCTTCTTCATCGCGCGGAACGCGCTCACGAACTTCGCGGCGTCGGCGGTCGAGAGATCCTTCGTCACGATCTCGCCGTTCACCTGGATGTCGTCGAAGACTGGCTTGCCTTCGTCGTTCGTCAGGATGAGCGCGCCGTTGCTGATCTCCGCGCTGCGGATGTTCGCAAGCGGATACTCGACCGCCTTGCTCATCGCCGTGCGGACGCCGGCCACGATCATCTCTTCGAGCAGGCCGCCATCGCCTTTCGCCTTCATCTTCGCCAGCAGCGCCTCGCTGAGCTGCACCGCGACTTTGTCGTTCGTGAGGAGCAGCGTCGCTGCGCCGCCGCGCGTCGTCACCGCGAGGCGTGCGTCGCGCACGTCGTAGCGCGGCGCGAGCTGCGCGCGCTGATCGTCCGAGTCGAACGAGATCGAGATGCCGTCTTTCTTCTCCGCGGCGACGGCGGAGAGGGAGAGCGCGAGGAGCAGAGCGAGAGTGGCCAGGGGCTTCATGGTTGCCTGATACGGCGAATCGCGCCGCGCGGTTGCAACGGCTGCGCTCGTATCATCTGCGGCGTGCCGAAGCCGCAGCTCCTCCCCCGCCTCCGCGTCCTCCACGCCGACGCCATCCTCCTCGGGCCGGGCAAAGCAGACCTGCTCGAAGAGATCGGCAAACGGGGCACGATTCGCGACGCCGCGGAGGCGCTGGGGATGTCGTACTCGCGCGCGTGGAAGCTCGTGCAGGTGATGAACGACGCGTTTCGAGAGCCGCTCGTCGTGCTGCAACGCGGCGGCGCGGTGCGCGGCAGTTCGGAGCTGACAGACACCGGCGCCGAGGTGCTGCGGTTGTATCGGGAGATGGAGGCGGCGGCGATTGCAGGCGCGCAAGGCGCGTGGGACGAGCTGCAGCGGCTACTGCGCAAAGTCCCGAGATAGTTGACGGAACATATCGGGTGTGTTTTGCTCCCGCGGCAAATGAAGAGCGCATGGGCCGCGATTCTCTGCTCTCTCCTCGCGTCGACGCCTCTCATCGCGCAGGACGCATCCGTCGAAGAGCGTCTGAGGAAGCTGGAAGAGCGGATCGAGAGCCTGGAGAAGGAAAACGAGCAGCTCCGCCGCGACCTCGGCTTAGAAGTCGTGGCGCGCCAGGCAGACGTGAAGATGAGCGGGCGCGCGTCGTCGCTGCAGGTCGGCGGTCTCGTGCAGGCGCAGACGGAATCGGGCGACCGAGGGGACACGCGCTTCTCCGACGGCAACTCGCGCGCTTATCTCCGCCGCGCGCGGATCAACGCGCAAGGGCGGTTCCTCGAGGAGCTCAACTTTCGCGTGGAGATGGAGCTGGCCGGCAGCCTGGCAAACACCACCGGCTTCCGTTCCCAGCTCACTGATGCCTACATCAACTGGAACCGCTTCGACTCCGCGAACGTCCGCGTCGGGCAGTTCAAGACGCCGTTCGGCTTCGAGCAGCTGTACGCCGACCCGCGCCTCTACACCGCGGAACGCTCGCTCGTGAACGACCGCTTGACGCCGGGGCGGCAGATCGGCATTCAGGTCGGCGGCGAGGCGTATTACGAGCGCTTCAACTACGCGGTCGGCATCTTCAACGGCAGCGGGACGAATCAGAACTTCAACGACAACAACAAGCTGATGACTGCCACGCGCGTCTCGGTCGTGCCGTTCAGCGGCCGCCTCTTCGACAACCAGTCCCGCTGGTCCCTCGGCATCAACGGCTTCCGCACGACGGACACGAACCTGACGCTGCCCGCCGACTTCGGCGTCGACTCCACGCCCGCCACGCCGGCGAAAGACAACCTCTTCACGGGACGGCGTCACTCGGTCGGCTACGACACGCAGTTCGAGCTCGGACCGTTCGAGCTGTGGGGCGAATACCTGCGCAGTACGCTCGAGGCGTCGAACCGTTTGCCGAGCTCGCGTCTCCGTTCCGACGGCTGGTACGCGCAGGCGAGCTACTACCTGATCCTCGATAAACTGCAGCTCGTGGCGCGGCGGGAGATCTTCGACCCGACGAATCTCAACCTCGACACCACGACGCGATCGTCGGTGCTGGGCGTGAACTGGTACATCAAGCAGCACGACCTGAAGCTGCAGCTGAACTACATGCGCAGCGACGTGCCGGGCGCGGCGAAGGAGCAGCAGAAAGTCATCGCCCGGCTGCAGACCATCTTCTGATCGGAGACCCGACCCGTGAAACGAATCGCACTGCTTCTTCTCGTCGCGCTGTGGCCCGCGTTCGCGTTTGCCGCGAACGTGCGCGTTTCGGCGGCGGCCAGCCTCACCGATGTTCTGCAGGAGATCGCGCCGGCGTACGAGAAGCAATCCGGCGACAGCATGATCTTCAACTTCGGCGCGTCGAGCGCGCTCGCGCGGCAGATCCAGGAAGGGGCGCCGGCGGATCTCTTCATCTCCGCCGACGAATTGAAGATGGATCAGCTGTCGCAGCGCGGCCTCGTCGTGAAGAAGTCGCGCGTGAGCCTGCTCTCGAACACGCTGGTGATCATCGTGCCGAGCGACAGCAAGCTGCGGATCACGAGGCCGACCGACCTCGCCGATCCGGGCGTGCGCAACATCGCGATCGCGGAGCCGCAGAGCGTGCCGGCCGGCATCTATGCGAAGCAGTACCTGCGCAAGATCCGCATCTGGGACAAGGTGACGTACAAGCTCATTCCGACGGACAACGTGCGCGCGACGCTCGCGGCGGTGGAGTCCGGGAACGCCGAGACGGGCTTCGTCTACAAGACCGACGCGATGATCTCGAAGGTCGTGCGCATCGCGTACGACATCCCCATCAACGAAGGTCCGGCGATCTCGTATCCGGCCGCCGTGCTCGCGGACTCGAAAGTGAAGAGTGCCGCCCAGAAGTTTCTCGACTACCTGCAGACGCCGCCCGCGCAGGCGATCTTCAAAAAGTACGGATTCCTGCTGAAGCCGGAGAAATGACGCCTGCCGAGTGGCGCATCGTCGCGTTCACGCTGGAGGTTGCGGCGCTCAGTACGGCGATCATCGCGCCGTTCGGCATCGCCATCGCGTGGCTGCTCGCGCGGCATCGATGGCCGGGCAAGTCGATCGTCGAGACGATCGTGATGCTGCCGCTGGTGATGCCGCCCGTCGCCACCGGCCTGCTGCTGCTCAAGTTTTTCGGCAGACGCGGACGCGTCGGACATCTGCTCGATGCCGCGGGCATCGAGGTCGTCTTCACCTGGCGCGCGGTCGTGGCGGCCATGATGGTGATGTCGTTCCCGCTCCTCGTCCGCGGATGCCGCGTCGCGTTCGAAGAGATCAACCCGCGCCTCGAGCAAATCGCCCGCACTCTCGGTGCCGGCGACGCGCGCGTCTTCTTCACCATCTCGCTGCCGCTCGCGAAGCGCGGCATCATCGGCGGCCTCGTGCTCGCGTTCGCGCGCGCGATCGGCGAGTTCGGCGCGACGATCCTCGTCGCCGGCAACATCCCCGCCCGCACGCAAACGCTCGCGGTCGCGATCTACGACCGCGTCCAACTCGGCCACGACGCCGACGCCTACCGTCTCCTCGGCATCGCCGTCGTCATCGCGTTTCTCGCGCTGTGGATCTCCGAGGCTTTCTTGCGCGGACGGAGGACGGCGCTTTGAAACTGGTGCTCGATGGCGTGCGGCTTCCGCTGGCGCATTTCGATCTCGACGTGACGGCCGAGTTGTCGAGCCGCGTGACCGGCATCTTCGGCGCGTCGGGCGCAGGCAAGACGTCCCTGCTCGATGCCGTGGCCGGCTTGCGCACGCCGCGCGCGGGACGCATCGCGCTCGATGGCGAGGTGTTCGATGACGTCTCTGCGAACGTGCACGTCCCGGCACGGCATCGGCGCATCGGCTACGTGCCGCAAGAGAACGCGCTCTTTCCGCACATGAGCGTCGAGGAGAACATCCGCTACGGCGCTGACGAGACTGACATCGCGCGCGTCGTCGACGTTCTCGAGCTCGGCCATCTCCTCGCGCGCGGCGTCACGGCGCTTTCGGGCGGAGAACAGAAACGCGTCGCGCTCGCGCGGGCGCTCGTGATCAAGCCGCGGCTGCTGCTGCTCGACGAACCGCTCGCGGGACTCGATCGCCCGCTGCACGGCCGCATCCTCGCGTTCCTGCAACGCATCCGCGACGACTTTCACCTGCCGATGCTCTACGTGACGCACGATCCGCAGGAGCTCGCCGCGATCGCCGAGGAGACGGCGGTGATCGAACGCGGGCGGGTGGTGGCGGTGGGGCGGACGGCGGACGCGATCGGCTACGCGGTCACGAGCCAGGACAACGGGCTCGGCGGCAGCGAGACGTAGAACGCCGTTCCCTTTCCCGAGGTCGACTGGAACGTGATCGTGCCCCCGAAGCGGCGGATCGTCGAGTAAGAAGTCGAGAGCCCGAGGCCCGTTCCCCTCGTTCCTTTCGTCGTGAAGAGCGGGCGAAAGATCTTCTTCTGCACTTCGTCGGACATGCCGGGGCCGAAGTCGCGCACGGCGACGCGCACGCCTTCGCGGCTGAGGCTCGAGATGATGGAGATCTTGCCGTTGCCGTCCATCGCCTCGACGGCGTTGCTCAACAGGTTGACGAAGACTTCGCGCAGCTCGCCGGCGTGTGCGGCGACGGGCGGGAGGTTTTCGTCGAGCGTCGTTTCGATCGTGACGCTGCCGTTAGGGAAGAGCTCCGTCGCGCGCGCCTGCGCTTGCTGGATGGCGCCGAGGACGACGTCGTTGATCGCCACGTCTTCCGCGACCGGAGCGGCATTCGACAATCGATCTTCGCGGATGCGGGCCACCATCGCGCGGCCATCCGTCACCATGCGCGAGATCTCGCTGATGGCGCGGAGCGTGCGCGGCGACGCATTCTTCGACTCGCGCTCCAGCACGTGGAGCCACGTGCCGATGGCCATGAGGACGTTGTTGAAATTGTGCGCGACGCCGGCGGCGACTTCACCGACACCGGCGAACTTCTGCGACGAGAGGATGCGATCGCGCACGAACTCCGTTTCGGTCACGTCGCGCACGGCGACGAGACAGAGGAAACGGCCCTCGACGCGGAAGCCGGTCATCGCGATCTCGACGTCGCGGCCGCGCGGCTGGAAGGGGAAGTGGAACGAGAACTCCGCCGTCAGCCCTTCGCCGGTGATCGTGTCGCGGAACCGATCGTAGAAGGCACCGACCTCCGTGCAGGGCGCGACTTCGGTGAAGAAGTTGCGGCCGAGGACATCACGGCGGTCGCGGCCGGCGATTTGCTCTTCGCGGTCGTTGTAGAAGACCACGTTCCCCTTCTCATCAAGGACGATGATTCCGTAGGGGAGCAGATCGAGCGAGGCGAAATCGATTTCGGTGAGCGAGAGAGTCTCCACCATTCGATCTGCAACTGCAGGGTTCACGCCTTTTGCGTCGTACGGCGGAGAACGCTACCTTTTTCTCACAAGCGTCTTCGCCGTGAGGCCCGTACCAGACAGCGATGAAGGAGGCGCAAACGGAAGTACTCGCCACGCCGCGCGATCCGTGGTTGTGGATCGCGATGGCGACGGTGATCGCCGCGCTCGTGTTCGGCGTGCTGTGGCTCCCGCGCTGGGAACGGGCGCGCACGCCGCAGCCGGCGAAGCGCAGCGAACGCGTGCTCGATGAGCGTCCCGAGTGGCGCTCGCTCGTCGACACCACGCTCGCGACGGGTCGCGTCGATGCGCCGCCGATCCTGGCCGAGCTGCGGGAAGGCGGCGCTCGCGAAGACGCGCCGCCGCTCGCGCCGATCCGCACCGTCGTCGAGTCCGATCGTCCTCGGTTCACCTGGCCGCCGGTCGACGGCGCGACGAGCTATCGCATCGATGTTTCCACAGACGGCTCCACGGTCGCGCTCAGCGAGCCGTTGACGGACACCTCGTGGCAACCGTCGGTTCCGTTTCCCCGCGGACGCGCGTACGAATGGCGCGTGGTCGCGACGACGAAGACCGGCGAAGTCTCGATGCCGAAGCCGACCGCCCCGCATGCGCTGTTCGCGGTGCTGTCGACGTCTGCGGAAGACGAGATCGAATCCGCCCGCAGCGCCCGCCCCGACGACAAGCTCCTTCTCGGATTGCTCTACGCCCGCGCCGGCGTGGTGGAACGGGCGGAGGAAGAGCTGCGCAATTACGCGGCGTCGGTGCCGCAGTCCGCGATTGCGGCGCGTCTGCACCGGGCGGTGGCGGGGTGGCTGGAGTAGGACCGCGTGTCATCCTGAGCGCAGCGAAGGATCGCGGCCTTGCACGTAGGGCCGGCTCTCAGCCGGCCGCAGTCAAGAACGATGCGGCGGGCGTCGCCCGCCGCGACCATGCTTCCTTGGGCCGGCTGGAGAGCCGGCCCTACGACACGCGCTTCCGTTCGAATTGCGTCGTCGGCTTCGCCTCCTCTTTCAGGCGCGAGAGGCGGAATTGCGGGGGCGGTTCCTTCGCCGCGACCAGCATCTCTGCGACGAGCTCGCCGACCGCGGGAGAGAGCTTGAAGCCGTGGCCGGAGCCGCCGCCGGCGAGGATCACGTTTGCAGCGCCGGGATGGTGATCGACGATGAGGTTGCCGTCCGGACTGTTCTCGTATTGGCAGACCTGGGCCTCGATCATCGGCGCCTTCGCCAGCTCGGGGAAGCGTTCGGCGATGAGTGCACGGGCGCGGGCGATGCCTTCCTTCGTCGGCGTGCGGTCGCCATCGGTCGGGTCGAAGGCTTCGCCGCGCGTGTCGTCGGCGATCTTGAAGCCGCGGCCGTGCGCGTCGGGGATGCCGTAGAAGATGCGTTCACCGAAGTCGATCCAGATCGGCAGCTGGCCGGGCAGATAGCGTTGCGAGCCGGGCGGCGTGCCGAAGTAGTAGACCTCTTGCCGAGTCGGGTGAACGCGATCGCCGATCACGTCCGGGAACAGCTTGCCGAGCCAGGGGCCGCACGCGAACACGTACGCATCGGCTTCGACGCGTGAGCCGTCATCGAGACGCACGCCGCCGAGGCGACCATTCGCGATCGGCTGGAGCTCGGCGCGTGCGGTGCGATAGGTGCCGCCCGCTTTCGTCACCGCGTTGCGCACCGCGATGCACGCACGCGCGGCGGAAAGCGCACCGGCTTTCGCTTCGAGCCACACCGACTGCACGCCACGAAAGTCGATTTGCGGATAGCGCTTCGCCGCCGCTGCGAGCTCGATCTGTTCGATGGGGAAACCGAGGTCGCGGAGGATCGGGGCGGCGGCGCGGACGTAGGAGTCGTCGCTGCGATTCATCCACAGCGTTCCGGTCTCGACATAGAGCGGATCGGGATTGCCGGCGTCGAGCTGCGCCCACAGCTCGAACGAGCGTTTCACCATCTCGGTGTAGACGCGATCGGGGCCGTAGATCGAGCGGATCACGCGCGTCTCGCCGCCGGAGCTGGAGCGCGCGTTGCCCGGGCCCCACGCGTCGACGAGCGTCACCTGCGCGCCGCGGCGAAGGAGCGCGAGCGCGGTCCAACCGCCGAACGCGCCGGCGCCGATCACGCAGATGCGATGCGGCGCGGGATTCGGCGTGATCGCGAAAGCGTCGGAGCCATGAACGAGCGTCATGGCTCCGACGGTAGCAAGAAACTCTCGGCGTGTGACGGCATTCATCGAGCGGTGGAGGACGAGGGCCGGCTGGAGAGCCGGCCCTACACTAAAACGTTACACGCGAGCTGATGCCGTACGTGCGCGGCTGATTCGTCAGGAAGCCGACGCGCGCCCGCGTGCCGCGTTCCTGATCGAGCGCCAGCAACGCCCGTTCATCGGTCACGTTGTTGACGAACAGCGCCACGTCCCACTGTCCGCGCAACACGCCGAAACGGAGATTCACGAGGTCGTACGCCGGCAGCTCCGGATTGAACGTGAACGTGTTCTGCGTGAACGGGCCGCCGATGTTGTTCGGCGCGAACGAATTCAGATTCACCGTTCCGAACGCCGGATCCTGATCGCCGATTTGCGTGAAGCGGGAGCCGATGTGCTGATAGAGACCGGTGAGATAGCCGGCCCAGTCGTTCCCCGCGCGCCAGTGATACGTCGCCGCGGCGGCGAGCTGGTTTTCCGGAACGGTCGGCAAACGATTGCCGCTCTTGATGCCGGCCACGACGCTCACGTTGCCCGCGGCGTCCGTCGACGTCAGCGTCGAACGAAGCTTCGCGTCGATGTGGCTCGCGGAGATCGCGAAGTCGAACGCGTCGCTCGGCGCGAGCTCGAGCTCCAGCTCCGCGCCGGCGCTGCGCGCCTTCGGCACGTTGAAGATCACGCGCGACGAGCAGGAGCCGGCGGTGACCGTCGCCTGCAGGTTCTCGATGTCCGCGTAGAACGCCGCGACGTTCACCGAGCCGCGGCCGCCCATCACGCGCGACTTCGAGCCGACCTCGTAGTTCCAGAGCGTCTCGTCTTCCCACGAGTCGCGCCCGCCGAACGTGATGAGGTCCTGCGGCGTGCAGAGCGGCACGTTGAGCGGATCGTTGATGCCGCCGAGGCGGAAGCCTTTCGAGATCTGGGCGTTGAGGCGCGTGTTGTCGGAGAGCTTGTAGCCCATCATCACGCGCGGCGCGAAGCCGTCCGCCTTCGACTCGCCGCTGCTGCGGCCGGGATCGGCGAAGATGCCGTCGAACGCCTGCGTGCGGCGCTCGTTGAAGTTGTAGTAGCGCAGGCCGGCGGTGAGGTCGAGCCGGTCGTTCACCGAGTACGTCCCTTCGCCGAACAGCGCGAACTGGCGGAACTTGTAATGGAGGTCGGAGAAGAAGAGCACGTCGCGCGCGGCGCCGAAGTTGCCCGCGGTGGGAATGCCCGACAGCGTCTGGAAGCCGCTCACGAGCAGGCTCTGGCCGTAGTCGCGTTTCGTGTTCGCGTAGAACGCGCCGCCGACCCATTGCACCTTGCCCATCGCGCCGCCGAGGCGGAGCTCCTGCGTGAAGGCTTTCGCTTTCGTCTTGTCGTCGAGCGGCGCATCGAGCGTGTAGATGTTCTGCGGCAGGCCGATCGAGCCGCCGGTGATGCTGCCCGTGAGCGCGGTCGCGTCGCGCACGACGAGGATGTCGCGATCGGTGTAGGACGTGATCGACGTCAGCGTCTTGCCGCCGAAGTCGTAGTTGAGGCTCACGTCGCCGAGAAGGAACTTGTCCTTGAACGGCTCCTCGATCTGCGTGAACTGTTCGCGGTCGTCGAGGAACACCTTCGGACGCGTCGTGGTGAAGGGATTGCCGAGGATGTTGAAGACGTCGACGCGGTTCCAGCCGTTCATCTTCACTTCCTGATAGAGGATGCGCGGCGTGATGTTGAACTGCTTGCTCGGCTCGAACCGGAACGCCACGCGGGCGCCGATGCGATCGCCGTCGTTCACGTCTTCGTTCACGGAGAGGTCGGGCTGCACCGCGTTGATGTAGCCGTCGTACTTCGTGTAGTACGCCGCGACGCGCATCGCCGCGGTGTCGCTCATCGGCACGTTGACGGCGGCCTTCACGCTGCCGCCCGGGCCGTTGCCGCTGATCGTCGTGAGCGTGAGCTCGCCGACGGCCTCGCTCTCGCCCAGCTTCGGCTGATTCGAGATGTAGCGCACCGTGCCGGAGAGCGAGCCCGAGCCGAACAGCGTCCCCTGCGGCCCGCGCAACACTTCGATGCGGTTCATGTCGAAGAGATCGATGTCCGGCGTGAAGAGCGAGAGCGACACGACCGACTCGTCGAGATAGACGCCGACCTGCTCTTTCACGCCCGGCTGGTCGCGCACGACCTGGCCGGCCGAGACGCCACGCATCGCGACCTGGCTCTGGCCCGGTCCGAGGTTTTGCACGGTGAAGCCGGCGACGTTCGCGGCGACGTCTTCGATCGTCTCCGCGCCGCGGTCGCGAAGCTGCGATTCGGTCGGAGCGGCGACGGACATCGGCACGTCCTGCACCGTCTCTTCCCGCTTCCGAGCCGTGACCACGACTTCTTCGGTCACCTTCGGCGGCTCTTCCGCTTTCTTCTCCGCTTCCGATTTTGGTGGGGGCTGCGCTGCGGGGTCTTGTTGTGCGAACAGGGGTAGGACAGGGATCGCCAGGGTCAGGATGAAGATCGAGAAGAAACTCCTCTTGGCGAGGCTTCTCATTCCGGGCCTCCTTCAACCGCGTAAATTGTCCAGGTAGCCTCGATTCTGGACCTAAATACGGAACGCGGTCAAGATCTACCCGAGAACGTTTGCAAGCTCGCGCCGAAGAATCTTCAGCGTGAGATCGATCGTCTTGCGATGCGTGCGGAAGCCCAACGCGACCATGCGCAACGTGAAGCGGCCGTCGAGCATCGTGGAGGAGAGGAAGATGCGGCCGTCGTGGCGCACGGCATCCACGAGCGCCTCGTTGACGGCGTTCGCGCGTTCCAGCGCGACGCCTTCCGGCGCCCAACGGAACGTGACGGCGGAGAGGTCGGGATCGGGGCCGACTGCGAATCCGAGCTTCGCCACTTCACGATGGAAGTAGCGTGCGAGGAGCAGCTTCTCTTCGAGGGCCGCGCGGAACGGTTTGACGCCAAGGTGGATGAGGGGGAGCCACATGCGGAGGGCGCGGAAGGGCTTCGTCAGCTCCGGCGAAACGTCCGCGGGCGAGATCTCGCCCGGCTCGCGCAACGCGTCCTGCATGTAGTTGCCGGAGTAGCGATGCGTTTCTGCGAGCGGGCGTACGTCGCGCACGAGGAGCATGCCGCTGCCCCACGGCAGGAAGAGGCTCTTGTGCGGATCGAGCACCACGGAGTCCGAACGTTCGATGCCGCGCAGCATCTGTCTGCCGTGATCGGTCAGGAGGAAGAAGCCGCCGTATGCGGCGTCGACGTGGAACCAGCAGCGTTCGCGTTCGGCGATCGTCGCAATCGCGTCGAGCGGATCGACGGCGCCGGTGTCGGTGGTTCCCGCCGCGGCGATGATCATCCACGGCCGCAAGCCGTTCGCGCGATCGGCGGCGATCGCCTGTTCGAGCGCGCTCGGGATCATGCGGAAGCTGTCGTCGATCGGGATGTAGCGCGTTTGTACTTCGCCGAGGCCGGCGATGCGCAACGCTTTGTCGATGCAGTGATGCGCTTGCGACGTCAGATAGACGACGGTGCGCGCGAAGTCGGCGCCTTTCAGCCCGTGCGCGTCGCGCGCGGTCGCGATCGCCGCGAGATTCGCGATGCTGCCGCCGGAAGCGATGTTGCCGCCGGCGCTCGCCGGATAGCCGACGAGATCGGCCGTCCAGCGGATGAGCATGTTCTCCATGCGCACCGGTCCCGGGCCGGTGAAGAAGATGCCCGCGTACTTGTTGCTCACCGATGCGAGGTAGTCGCCGAGCGCGGAGTGATAGATGCCGCCGCCCGGGATGTAGGCGAGATGTCCGGCCGACGCGGGATTGCCGCCCGGCTCGAACACTTCGCGCTCGAGCAACGCCAGCACGTCGGCCAACGGCAGGCCATCATCCCCGATCGGCGCGTCGAGCAGACCGCGGCCTTTGCCTTCGGTATCGAGATACGCGGGTCGATGTTTGAGGCTGCGGAGGAAACGTTCCGCGGAGGCGAACGTCGCTTTGCGCAGGCGTTTGCGCTCGGACGCTCCCGGCTCGAGCGAGGAGGATTCGCGTTCGAAGCGGCGGAGGGCGGCTCGTTCCTTCATGAGCGCGCCATGATACGTGCCAACCGGCTTCAGCCGGTTGGGGGACGGGCTGAAGCCCATCCCCACGTTGTCCTGGTGTTCTACGAGCCCAGCTTGTCGCCGATGTCTTTGATGACTTCGCCGACTTTGCGTCGGGCTTTTCCGATGCCGTGCTCGACTTCACCGGCCGAGCGCTGATCGGCGCCTTCCGATTCGAGGATGGGGTCGTTCGTGGCGCGGCCGATGTGCTCTTTCACGGTTCCGGCCGCTTTGTCGATCTGTCCGCGGACTTCGTCTTCATTTGGGATCATGAAAAGGCTCCTCTCCCCGTTCGTCGGGGGTGTGCAGGTTGGTGCGCTCGGGCGTGGAAGTGCGTGGGTTGGACGGCGTGGTCTGGCCGGGCTGCAGCATCGGAGCTTCCGGCTGCGGCGACTTCGGCTCACTCGGCTTCGGTTGATCGATGGTTCCCATCGCGGTCGTGTACCTCCACTGCTGCAAATTTCCAAGAAACGTTCCCGCTTTGGCGTCCGTAGAGGAGAGAAAGTTGCTTTTCTGTGAACGCCATGTCGAAAGCCGCGATCTCCACGTTTCTTCTCGCTCTGCTTCTGCTCGCTCCGATCTCCCGCGCCGATGATACGGTGCTCTCCCCCAAGCTCATCGCGGGCGGCCTCGACATGCCGATCGGCATCTTCAACGCCGGGGACGAGAGGATGTTCTTCATCCTCCAGCAGGGCCAGATCGTGATCTGGGACGGGACGAAGATGCTGTCCACGCCGTTCCTCGATCTGCGCCCCTTCCGCCTCGTCTCCTGTTGCGGCGAGCGAGGCCTCCTCGGACTTGCCTTTCATCCGCACTTTGCCGAGAACGGGCTGTTCTTCATCACCTACGTCGACGCGCGGGGCGACATCGCGCTCGTTCGTTACAAGGTGCTCGACAGCAATCCCAACGTGGCCGATCTCTCGACGGCCAAGCCGATCCTCACCATCCTCCACCGAGAGTTCACGAATCACTACAGCGGCAACATCGTGTTCGGGCCGGACGGCTATCTGTACATGGGCACGGGCGACGGCGGCAGCGCCGGCGATCCGCTGAACAATGCACAATCTCTCTCACGCCTCCTGGGCAAGATCCTGCGCCTCGACGTCGACACGCTGCCCGGCCCTTACACCGTGCCGCCGACGAATCCCTTCGTTGGCCGCTTCGGCGCGGAAGAAGAAGTGTGGGCCTACGGCCTGCGCAACCCGTGGCGCTTCACGTTCGACCGCGACACGGGCGACCTCATCATCGGTGACGTCGGCCAGAGCTCGTGGGAGGAAGTCGACTTCCAGCCCGCCTCGAGCAAGGGCGGCGAGAACTATGGCTGGCGCGTGAAGGAGGGGCTGCACTGCTATCCGCCTTCGCTCGAGACGTGCCTGAGCGACTCCGTGCAGCCGATCCTGGAGTACACGCACGTGACCGGCGACTGCTCGATCACCGGCGGCTATCGCTACCGCGGCACGAAGAGCCCGAACATGCTCGGCGTCTACTTCTACGGCGACTACTGCTCGGGCAAGATCTGGGGCGCGCGGGAGCAGTCGGACGGCAAGTGGTTCTCGAAATTGCTGCTCCAGACCGACTTCAGCATCACGGCGTTCGGACAGGACGCCGCGGGCGAGCTGTACGTGGCCGATCACGGCGGCGCGATCTACAAACTGGTGGATGAGACGGCGCCGACGCCAACGACGGAGCCGCGGCGACGGCGGGCATTGCGATAAACGTACGTGGGGGCGGGCTTCAGCCCGTCCGGGCCGGCTGAAGCCGGCCCCTACATTTCCCGTCCCCACATACAATTCGCCTCATGCGCCGAGGCTTTTGGCTGTTTCTGCTCCTCTTCGGAGCTGCGTCTGCATCTGCGAAATCGCTCCACTGGCGTGCGCTCGACGTCACCGCGCGGCTCGAGGCCGACGGCACGTTGCGCGTGCGCGAGCATCAGGCGATGGTGTTCGACGGCGATTGGAACGGCGGCGAACGCATCTTCAAGCTGCGCCGCGGCCAGTCGCTCGAAGTGACCGGCATGGCCCGCGACGGCGTGCCGATGACGCAGGGCGACACGAACGAAGTCGATCATTGGGCGCTCAACGGCGGCCAACTGCGCTGGCGCAGCCGGGCCACGAGCGACGCGCCGTTCGACAACAAAGAGATCGCCTACGACATCGACTACACGTTGCGCGGCGTGCTCGAGAATCACGGCGGCGGCAAGTACGTCCTCAACCACGACTTCGCGTTTCCGGACCGAGTGGGCGACATCCAGCAGTTCTCGCTCCGCCTCGACTTCGATCCCGCTTGGCGCGACGTCACGCAGGTCGTGCTCACACACGGACATCTCGTGCCCGGCGAGAGCGTGATCGTCAAACGCGACATGCGCTACGCCGGCAGCGGCGAGCCGAGCTCCGCGCCGGCGCCGGTCTCCAAGCTCGTCGGCCACGTCATCGCCTTCTCCCTCCTCGGCGCTCTCATCCTCGTGACGGTGCTCTGGTATCAGGGCGAGAAGCGCGTCGGGCGGATGGATCCGCTGCTGCCGACGTCGCAGATCGACGAGAGCTGGCTGCGCGAGCATCTGCTCTCGCTGAAGCCGGAAGTGGCCGGCGCCGCGTGGGACGACTCCGTAGGCGCGCCGGAAGTCGCGGCCGTGCTCGCGCGCATGGCGCAGGAAGAGAAGATCCGCACCCAGGCCGCAGGCAAGGTGCTGTCGATGACGATGCTCGTCGATCGCGAGTCGCTGCCCAGCTACGAGAAAGAGCTCATGCGCAAGTTCTTCTTCGACGGTGGGACCGAAACGGATACGGAGCGCGTCAAGGATCACTACAAGTCCACCGGCTTCAATCCCGGCAAGATCGTGGAGGAAGGCATCAAACCGCAGCTGGAGCGACTGCCGGCGTGGCAGCAGAAGGAGTCGCGCCACCAGTGGCGCTTCGTGCTGCTCCTCTATGTCGCAGCCATCGCATTGATGGTGTGGGGCGCCAGCGTCTCCGACGCGAGCCGCGGCTGGGTCTTCGGCCTCGGATTCGCCAGCCTGTTCCTGGCGGCGTTCGGCGGCGTCGTCGCCGCGGCGAACGCGAACGGCTTCGGCAAGGTCGGCTTGCGGCTCTTCGGGATCGGGCTGTTCGGGCTCCCGATCGCGATCGCGGCCATCGAGCTCTCGCTGCACGGGGGCGAGATGGACCTGCCGATCATGACTCCGATCGGCCTCTCGTTTCTCGCGCTCGGACTCTGGTGTCTGCTGCTCGAGATCCTGCGCACCTCGCACGGAACGGAGAAGCTCGCGTTCCGCCGCCGCCTCGCATCCGCGCGGCAGTACTTCATCGAGCAGTTGCGCTCGCAGAATCCGAACCTGCGCGACGAATGGTTCCCGTATCTCCTCGCCTTCGGCCTCGGCAACAACGTCGATCGCTGGTTCCGCTCCTACGGCGGCACGACGACGCACGATTCGACGTCGGGCTGGTCGTCGTCCTCATCATCGTCCTCGAGCTCGTCGTCTTCGTCCGGATGGACGGGTGGCGGCGGGGCGTTCGGCGGCGCGGGCGCAACGGGCGGCTGGGCGGTCGCAGCCGGAACGCTCGCAGCCGGCGTTTCCGCCCCGAGCTCCAGCAGCTCGGGCGGCGGGGGCGGAGGCGGCTCGAGCTCGGGCGGGGGCGGAGGGGGCGGCTGGTGATTGCTACCATGCGCGCCGCATGGGGAAATTCGACCGCTTCGTAGCGGCACTCGGCGAGGTCGAAGTCTCCGACCGCGCGTGCAACCAGTTCTCGCGCAGCGTCGGCGACCTTCGCGGCAACGCGATCCGGCGCCGCAATCTGCGGCTGTACCTCGAAGAGCTCGCGGAGATCGGGCCGCGCCTGCTGCTGATCGGCGAGGCGGTGAGCTATCGCGGCGGACGCCTGAGCGGCATCGCGTTCGTGAGCGAGGCCGTGATGCTCGGCGGCGTCGACATCGCCGGCGAGCCGGGCCGCATCCTCGGCGGCGACCGCGGCTACCGCAAGGCGACGGACGGCCCGAAGCTTTCGACCGAGGCGAGTGCGACGATGGTTTGGGAGACGATCCGGGCGATCGATCCGCTGCCGATCCTTTGGAACGCGTTCCCGTTCCATCCGTTCCACTCCGGCGATCCGAACACGAACCGCGTGCCGACGTCGCAGGAGCTGGAGATCGGGCAACGGTTCATCGGCTGGCTGCTCCGGCTGTTCGACATCGAGCAGGTCGTCGCCATCGGCAATCAAGCCTCGGCATCCCTCGGCCGGATGGAGATCGAGCACACGAAAGTGCGCCATCCTTCGCAGGGCGGCAAGAATTTGTTCGTTGCGGGGATGGCCCGACTGTCGCAAACTCCGCGGTCATGAAGAAGAGCCAGATTCAGCAGATCAAGGAAGGGAAGGCGATGAAGGAGCGCACCTGGAGCGGCCGCCTCCAGCCCGCCGGCCCGCCCGCCCCACTTCCGACGAAGAACGCCGTGCGCCTCTCGACCGTGCCGTCTTCGTCGCGCGAGAAGTACAACGGCGGCAAGGACGAGTAGAAGGTGGGGCCGGGCCTTCGCCCGTCCCATGGAACCGGCTGAAGCCGGTCCCCACATCCTCAGCCGCCGATGTGCGACATCTCGACGCGCGGCAGGTCGGTCGTCGCCTCGGATCGGATTTCCGAGTAGCGATCGTCGCGCGCGCGCCACACGCGGGCGACGGCGGCGGACAGTTCGTCATCTGACGCTCCGCCGCGCAACAGCGCGCGGAGATCGTGGCCGCGCGATGCGAACAGGCACGTGTACAGCTCGCCGTCCGCGCTCAGCCGCGCACGCGTGCACGTTCCGCAGAACGGCTGCGTGACGGACGTGATCACGCCGATCTCGCCCATCCCATCTGCGTAACGCCAACGCTCCGCGACTTCGCCGAAGTAGCTGCGATCGACGGGAACGAGCGGCCACTCGGCGCCGATCGTCTCAACGATCTCCCGCCCGGAAACCACGTCTTCCATGCGCCAGCCGTTCGTGTTGCCGACGTCCATGTACTCGATGAAGCGGACGATGTGCTGCGTACCGCGGAATCGCCGCGCGATGTCGACGAGGCTCGCCTCGTTCATGCCCCGCCGCACCACGACGTCGATCTTGATCGGCTGCAAACCCGCCTCGGCCGCGTGATCGATCGCCTCGAGCACGCGCGCGACGGGAAAGTCGACGTCGTTCATCCTGCGGAACACCGCGTCGTCGAGCGAGTCGAGGCTGACGGTGAGCCGCTGCAGCCCCGCGTCGCGCAACGCGCGCGCTTTCTCGCGCGTCAGCAGCGAGCCGTTCGTCGTGAGCGTGAGGTCCTGGAGGCCGACGTTCGCCAGCATCGCGATCAGCCTTTCGAGATCGCGACGCAACAACGGCTCCCCGCCGGTGAGGCGCACCTTCTCGACGCCGAAGTCGCGCACGAAAATCTGCGCGAGGCGCGCGATCTCCTCGAACGTCAACAGCTGCTCGCGCTCGAGAAACGCGAAGTCGCGGCCGAAGACCTCGCGCGGCATGCAGTACACGCAGCGGAAGTTGCATCGATCCGTGACCGAGATGCGG